>JAIXVH010000039.1 GCA_027483125.1 Acetobacteraceae bacterium
CCAAACCTCCCCCCACCAAGGGCCGAAAGGCCCTTGGATCCCGCGAGTCTTTCGCCGGTTTGGGGAGGGGGCGGCGTGTGCCCTCAAACACGGACGCGCCCTTGATGCCCCCTCCCCAAACCGGCGAATAACCCACACCGGGTCCAGGGGTCGTTGACCCCTGGTGGGTGGGGGTCTGGGGGAGGGCAAAGCCCTTCCCCAGGATCACCCGCGCACCCTCAAGCCCCCAATCGTTTCCACACCCCGTCAGCGGCGGCCACGATGCGGTCGCTGACGGTGATTTGGCCGCGGACGAAGATGAGGGAGCGTGTTGTGCGCAGGATGGTGGCGCGTGCTTCCAGGAATTCGCCGGGTTTGGCGGCGGAGATGTAGTGTGTGTTGAGTTGGATGGTGACGAGCGGGTTGCGTTCGGCCGCTTCCCAGCAGGCGATCCCCAGTGTCTGGTCGAGGAACATGGCCAGCATGCCGCCATGGACGATGCCGTGGATGTTGCGGTGTTTCTCGGCGGCGAGCAGTCCGTAGGCCCAGTTCTCGCCCTCGCGTTTCGACCAGAAGGGGCCGACGAGTGCGGGGAAGTCGTCCTGGTGCCACTGGAAGGGTTTCCAGCCTGCGGTGGTGGGGTCGGTCATAGAAGTTCCGGTGCGATCCAGAGCGGTGTTTCGCCGCGTTCCATGCGTTGGACATTGTCGAAGGCGTTGCGCAGCCGGCCGATATTGCTGTCCTGGGTGGGGCCGGCCATGTGTGCGGTCAGCACCACATTGTCTAAGGTGAACAGCGGGTTGTCGGCCGGCGGCGGTTCCTGGTCGAAGACGTCCAGGCCCGCGCCGCGGATGCGGCCATCGGCCAGGATGCGGTGCAGGGCGGTCTCGTCCACCACCGGGCCGCGGCTGGTGTTGATCAGGATGGCGCTGGGTTTGAGCAGGGCCAGTTCCTCGGCGCCGAGCAGTCCGGTTGTGCTGGCGTTGAGTGGCACGTGCAGGGATACGATGTCGGAGGTGCGCAGCAATTCGCGGAACAGGCGGAAGCGCACGCCGAGTGCGTCCTCTGTCTCTTCGGGCAGGCGGGCGATGTCGTAGTAGTGCACGCGCATGCCGAAGACCTGGGCCAGGCGCGCGACCTTCTTGCCGATGGTGCCGATGCCGATGATGCCAAGCACGCGGTCGCGCAATTCATGCAGGCGTGGCGGCGCGTTGCCGCGCCAGCGCCCGGCCGCGACATTGGCGTGCTGCTTGATGAGCTGGCGCGAGACGGCGAGCATCAACAGCAGCGCGTGTTCGGCCACCGCGTTGGAATTGGCGCCGCCATTGTTGCACAGCGGCACCCCGGCGCGGCGAGCGGCGCCGAGATCGGCGCGGTCGTAGCCGGCGCTCAGCACCTGCACCAGGCGCAGCTTGGGCGAGATGGCGAAGAGCTCGTCCTTCACCAGCATGTCGGCGAAGCCGACCAGGTAGTCGGCGCCGTTCATGGCCGGCGCCCAGTCCGGGCTGCCGGGCTTGGCGATCACCAGTTCGAAGCCGGCGGGCGCCATTTCGCGCACCACCTCCTCATCGACCATGCCTTGGGTGACGACGACGATTCGCGATGTCATGGACGGTTCCTTCACGCGGCGGGGGCGACGGCCAGGCCGCTGACGCCGTGTTCTTGAATGAAGCGCGCGACCATCCCGGAGGCCTTGGCTTCCTCGACGAAAGCGGCGAGCCAGGCGGCGGCCGCGGCATTGGCGCGCGCGGTGCCGATCGCCTGCTGCACGGCGGTGAAGCGCCCGGGCAGGATGCGGCTGCCGGGCATGGTCGGCTGGTCGGTCAGCAGGCGCGGCAGCAGCCCGGCGCAGGCTTCCAGCTTGTCGTCGCGGAAGCGCGTCCAGGCGGAATCCAGGCTGTCGGTGCGGATCAGCGTCGCGTGGCGGATATTGCGTTCGAGCCAAAGGTCATAGGCCGAGCGTGCGGTGACCGCGATGCGGATGCCGGGTTGGTCCACTTCGGCGAGTGTGGTGATGGGCGAGCCGGGCGGGACGATGTAGGTCGCCTCGATCTCGGCATAGGCGGCGGTGAAGGCGATCTTTTCGGCGCGCTGCGGCTCGGCGCCGATCAGGCCGATATCCCAGGCGCCGGTGCCCACCGCATCGGCCAATTCGCCCGGGCGGGGGTAGGGCACGTAGCGCAGCGGCACGCCCAGGCGTTCGGCGACGGCTGCGGCCATGGAGGGCGAGACCCCGCGCGGCGAGCCATCATCGGCGCGGCTGTTGACCAGCAGGAAATTGCTCATGTTGATGCCGGCGCGCAGCGTGCCGGTGGGCGCCAGTTGCGCGATGATCTCGGGCGTCATGCGGCCCCTCCCTCAATGTTGGGGCCAGGGTGGTGCAAGGCCGGGGGGGCGGCAACCCACCCCCCATGCAAGGCAGGGCTGCGCGACTACAGCCGCGCCTTGATGATCCGGCCGATCTCGGCCACCACGCCGCGCATAGCTGGCCCTCGGGCCAGCGACGCCAACAAAGCAAGCGTGGCGGCAACCAGCGCGACTACAGCCGCGCCTTGATGATCCGGCCGATCTCGCCCACCACGCCACGCCGGAAGGCGAGCACGCAGAGCACGAATATCACGCCCTGGATCACCGTCACCCAGGCGCCGTATTCGGCCAGGTAGTTCTGCATCGCGATGATGATCGCAGCCCCCGCCACCGGCCCGAACAGCGTGCCGAGGCCACCGACGAGGGACATCAGCACCACCTCGCCCGACATGGTCCAGAACACATCGGTCAGGGTGGCGATGCCGAAGACGATGGCCTTGGTGCCACCCGCAATGCCCGAGAGTGTGGCCGACAGCACAAAGGCCATCAGCTTGTAGTCATCCGTGCGATAGCCCAGCGAGATGGCGCGCGGCTCGTTCTCGCGGATGGATTTCAGCACCATGCCGAAGGGCGAGTTGATGACGCGATGCACGACCAGAAAGCCGATGACGAAGACCGCCAGCGTGAACCAGTACATGTTCATATCGGGGCCGAGGCTGAACACGCCAAAGGCCGAGCCGCGCGGGATGGCCTGGATGCCGTCCTCGCCGCCGGTGAACTCGGCCTGGACGCAGAAGAAATACACCATCTGCGCCATGGCGAGCGTGATCATGGCGAAGTAGATGCCCTGCCGGCGGATGGCGAGCGAGCCGATCGCCCAGCCGAGGATCATGCCGGTCATGCCGCCGATCAGCACCGAGACCTCGGGCGTGAAGCCCCAGACTTTCGCGGCGTGGCCGGCCAGATACCCGCCCATGCCGAAATAGGCGGCATGGCCGAAGGAGAGCAGGCCGACATAGCCGATCAGCAGGTTGAAGGCGCAGGCGAAGAGCGCGAAGCACAGCACCTTCATCAGGAAGACGGGGTACAGGTAGAAGGGTGCCACGACAAAGAACGCGATCATCAGCCCGAAGGCGATCAACTGCGGTTTGGTGAAGCCCCAGAAGGCTTCGGGTTCGGCAGAGATGCCCTCGAAGGCGCCGGCGGCGGCTGGTGCGGCCATGGTTCAGGACCTCCCGAAGAGGCCGGCGGGCCTCAACAACAACACGATGGCCATGACCACGAAGATCACAGTGGCGGAAGCTTCGGGGTAGAAGACCCTGGTGAAGCCCTCCACGACGCCGAGCCCGAAGCCGGTGATGACGGAGCCCAGGATGGAGCCCATGCCGCCGATCACCACGACGGCGAAGACGATGATGATGAGGTTCGCCCCCATCTGCGGGTTCACGCTGTAGATCGGTGCGGCCAGCACGCCCGCGAAGGCGGCCAGTGCGACGCCCGCGCCATAGGTCAGCGTCATCATGCGCGGCACGTTGATGCCGAAGGCCTGCACCAGCGCCGGGTTTTCCGTGGCCGCGCGCAGGTAGGAGCCGATCTTGGTC
>JAIXVH010000231.1 GCA_027483125.1 Acetobacteraceae bacterium
AACGCGCTGCCTGCTGCGCGGTGATTCCATCGTGGATGATGCGCGGGCCGCCGCCCCCGCTGCGCTTGGCGAGATGCCAGGCTTCGTCACCACGATGGACGCCACCGGCGCCTGGCAGCCGCGCCCCATTCTGCTCGCGATGGCCGAGCCCAATGGCCCGGTGGAACAGCCGGTCTTCGAGGCCTTCATGGCCGAATGGCGCGCCGGGCTGGAGGCGCTGCGCGGCCAGGTGGACGGCTGCTTCGCCGTGCTGCACGGCGCCGGCCTGACCACCGCGCTGCACGACCCGGAAGGCGCGATCCAGGCGCTGGTGCGGGAGGTGCTGGGCGATATTCCCTTCATCTGCACCTATGACCTGCACGCCAATGTCTCGGATGCGAATGTCGCGCTGAATGACGTGTTCATCGGCTATCGCACCAACCCCCATCTGGACATGCGCGAGCGTGGCATCGAAGCAGCGCATGCGATGCGCCGATTGCTGGCGGGCGAACGCTTCCACCGCGCGCATCGCAGGCTGCCGATCGTCGCACCCACCGTCTCGATGCTGACGGCGCAGGGGCCTTACGCTGAGGTGATCGACCTGGGCCAGGCCCGCGCAGCGGCAGATGCGCGCATTCTCAACGTCTCGGTGATGGGCGGCTTCGCCTATGGCGACACGCCCTTCAACGGCATGACCGTGGTGGTGAACGGCAGTGACGCCGTGCCGACCGAAGCGCTGGCCGATGAGTTGGCGCAGGCCGCCTGGGCACGCCGCGCGCGCTTCGTGGCCAACCTCACGCCCATCGATGCCGCCGTGCAGCGCGCGTTGCACAGCCCGGTGCCACTGGCCTTCGCCGATGTGGCGGATAATCCCGGCGGTGGCGGACGCGGCAACACCATGGAAATCCTGCGCGCCTTCCACGCCGCGCGCGTTCCCGGCGCGGTGTTCGGCGTGATCCATGACCCCGCTTTGGCCGCCGAGGCGCATGCGCTGGGAGTCGGTGCAGGCTTCACCGCGCATTTCAACCGCGATGGCGGCGATGCCTTCAGCAAGGCCTTCGCCGCATCCGCCACGGTGCGGGCTCTGTCCGATGGGCGCGTGACCGGTCGGCGCGGCATCTTCGCGGGCACGGCGATGACATTGGGGTCAACCGCCTGGCTGGATCTGGACGGCACCGCGGTGGTGGTCATCTCGATCCGCACGCAATGCGCCGACCCAGCCTTCCTGGAGCATCTGGGCATCAATATCGCCGCGGCGCGCGCGGTGGTGGTGAAGTCGCGCGGGCATTTCCGCGGCGGCTTCGACGAGTTCTTCGCGCATGAGCAGATCGTCGAGGTGGATGGCCCCGGCCTGACCTCGCCCATCCTCTCGCGCTTCGACTGGAAACACCTGCCGCGGCCCGTGCTGCCGCTGGATGCGGAGGCGCAATGGCCATGACCCTCGACGAACTGCCCACACCCTGTCTGGTGCTGGATATCTCCGTGCTGAAGCGCAACCTCGCGATGATGCGCGAGGCCATTGCGCGGCATCCGGGCGTGGTGCTGCGCCCGCACATGAAGACCGCGAAGAGCCGCGATGTCGCGGCACTCGCAGCACCCGATGGCGGGCCGATCACCGTCTCCACCCTGGCCGAGGCCGCTTATTTCGCGGATGGCTGGCGCGACCAGATCTACGCTGTCGGCATCACACCGCAGAAACTGGATCAGGTGGCGGCGCTGAACGCGCAGGGCGCCGACATCAAGGTCATCACCGACGATATCGACATCGCGCGCATCATCGCCGGGCACCCGGGTGGCGTGCGCGGGCTGGTGGAGGTGGATGTGGGTGAGCATCGTGGTGGCGTGTCGCCCGCCGATGCGCTGCCCATCGCGCAGGCCATGGGTGATCGGCTTGCGGGGCTGTTCACGCATGGCGGGCATTCCTATGCGGGCCGGGATGTCGCGACGATGGCGCGCATCGCCGAGGAGGAGCGCGCGGGCGTGGTGCAGGCGGCCGCGATGCTGCGCGATGCGGGCCTGCGGCCTGGCATCGTCTCGCTCGGCTCCTCGCCCACCGCGCTGCATGCCAAGCGCCTTGATGGCATCACCGAAGTGCGCGCGGGCGTGTACATGTTCGGCGACCTGTTCCAGGCCCAGCTCGGCACACATCCGCAGGAGGACATCGCGGTCACGGTGCTGGCCAGCGTGATCGGCCGCCGGCCTGCGCAGGGGACCATCCTGCTCGACAGCGGCGGGCTTGCGCTCAGCAAGGACCGCGCGACGCAGGCCGCGCCCAGGGATTACGGCTTCGGCCTGGTGCTGGACATGGATGCGCGCCCGGGCTTTGGCGATGCCATCATCATCCGCACGCACCAGGAGCATGGCGAGGTCTCGCCAGGTCCTATGCAGCTGCGCGTGGGTGATCGCGTGCGCGTGGCCCCCAACCACACCTGCATGACGGTGGCAGCGCATGAGCGCTACCATGTGGTCGATGGCTCGCGCGAGGTGATCGCGGTGTGGGACCGCGTCAACGGATGGTAGCGCAACACCAGAACTGGACCGCTCTGCGTGAGGCCGAGACGGCGCGCATGCTCGCCGCCTGCACGCGATGCGGCGAATGCTTCCGGGCCTGCCCGATGATCGCGCACGCGCCCGCGGCGCAGGGCGCGGATGGCGCGACGATCATCGGCGGCGTGCTGGACCTGCTGCAGGGCGGCGCTGGCGATGCGGCGTCGCGCGCCTGGACCAGCGCCTGCACGCGCAGCGGCGTCTGCGTACCCGCCTGTCCTGAGGCAGTGAACCCGATGCTGATGCTGCGCCTGGCGAAGTTCCGCGCGCAGGAAAGCGGCTCGCTGCCGCCGCGCGATGCGCGTGATGCCATGGCGCGTGTCAAAACCTTCGCACGACTGACAATGACCGAAGACGAATGGGAGCGCTGGCAATGACGCAGGACCTGTTCTGGTACGGCTGCAACATGACGCGCCATGCCGAGATCATCCGCCTGTCGGAGCGACTGATGGCCGCGCTCGGCACCCCGGCGCAACCGGTGGGCGGGCCGGCCACCTGCTGCGGCAGCGTGAAGGAAAGCACCCCGCGCATCGCCGAAGGCATGGCCAACCGCACCATGGACCGCTTCAACGAGAGCGGTGCGGCGCGCGTCATCACCTGGTGCCCCAGCTGCCATTCCAACCTGGATGACTTCATGGGGGCGGCGCGCACGCAGCGCTTCGATCATCTGCACCTGGCACAAGCGGTGCTGGAGCGCTCGGATGCGCTGACGCCCCTGATGACGCAGCGTTTCGCGGCGCGCGTGATGCTGGACCGCCACATCGGCAACCGCACCGGCGTGAACGAAGCGGTGCCCGCACTGATGCGCCTGGTGCCGGGCGTGACGGTACTGGAGGATGAGTACCGCGCGCCCTCCTACATGTGCTTCGGGCTGGCGAACGTGCCGGGCGCCCTGCCCGCGCACAAGGAGCGGTTGGTTGCAGCTGCGCGTGCAGCCGGCGCGGATACCATCGTCACCATCTTCCATTCATGCCACCGCGAATTGGTGGTGCTGGAGCGCACACATGGCATCCGCGTGCTGAACTGGGTGCATGTGCTGGCCGAGGGTCTCGGCTGGCACTACGCGGATGAGTACAAGGCCTGGCGCAACAGCGACGACCCTGAAGCCGCGATCGGCGCGGAGCGCATCGCGGCAGCCGGGGAAGATGCGGTGCGCAAGCTGGCCGTGCCGGAACTGGCACGGCCGCGATAGCTATTCGGGCTGCACGCCCAGGTCGCGCAGGATGCCGCGATAAGCCTCGTATTCACCGGCGATCATGGCGCCGAAATCCGCCCGCGGCATGTAGCGGATGACCACACGGAGCTGTGCGGCGATGCGGCGGACAGCTTCGGTTTCCAGCGCCTCGCGGCAGAGCTGTTCATAGCGCGTCAGCACCGCATCTGGCGTGCCGCGCGGCGCGTAGATGCCCACCTGGCTGAACTGCAGCGCGTCGATCCCCTGCTCGCGCGCGGTCGGCACGTCCGGGAAGTCGGGGTGGCGGCCATGGCTGAACACGCCGATCAAGCGCATGCGGCCGGCCTGGATGAATTCGCTGGCCGAGGCCACGACGGTGGTCGAGAAATCCAGCCGCCCACCCAGCAATTCCACCAGATGCGGCGGGTCGCCGCGATAGGCGATATGCGTGAACTCCACGCCCGTCGCGCGCTGGATGCGCCAGACGCCCAGGAAGGGCAGGCTGTTCGGCCCGGCGCTGCCATAGGTCATCGCGCGGGCGCGGCCGGCGGCGACCAGTTCGGGCAAGGTGCGGATGGGTGTTTCGGTGCGCACCACGATGCCGAGTACGTTTTCATTGGTGCCGCAGACGGGCGCGAAGCTGGTCGGGTCGATGCCGAGGTTGCGCACCATGTGCGGCTGCACGACCACCGGCGTCATGGGCGTCATGCCCAGGGTGCGGCCATCGGGCGCGGCGCTGGCCACGCTGCGCATGCCGACCACGCCAGAGCCGCCATCGCGGTTCACCACGGCCAGAGGCTGGCCCAGTTGCTGGCTGAAGAACTCTCCGATGGTCCGCATGAAGGCATCCGCGCCGCCGGGCGCATAAGGGCTCACGAAAGTGATCGGGCCGTCGGGGCGCCACTGTGCTGCGGCGGGTGTTGCTGCGATCAGCAGCGCGAGAAGCAGGCGACGCATGGCATTCACTCCTCGATGATCGCGACGGCGCGGACCCAGCCGGCCGAGGCGCGGTGAATCTTCACAGGGAAGGCTGCGACCATGAAACCCGTGCCGGGCAGGGCTTCCAGGTTCGAGAGCTTTTCCATGTGGCAATAGCCGATCTCGCGCCCTGCGCGGTGGCCTTCCCAGATCAGGCCGGCATCACCGGTTTCGCTCACGCGCTTCTTGGTGTGGCTGAACGGCGCATCCCAGGACCAGCCATCGGTGCCGACCACGCGCACGCCGCGTTCCAGCAGCCACAGCGTCGCGGCCTTGCCCATGCCGCAGCCGCTGTCGATGAAATCATCATGGCCGTAGCGGCTGCCAGCGCGGGTGTTGACCACCACGATGTCGAGCGGTGCGAGCGTGTGGCCGATGCGTGCAAGTTCGGCTTCCACTTCGTCGGGCTGCACCACATGGCCGTCGGGCTTCTCGCGGAAATCCAGCTTCACGCCGCGCTGGAAGCACCAGTCCAGCGGGATTTCGTCGATGCGCAGGGAAGGGCGCCCGCCCGGCACCAGGCGTTCATCCTGCCGCGAAAAATAGTGATACGGCGCATCCATATGCGTGCCGTTATGGGTGCTGATGTTCACGCGCTCCACGGCCGCATATTCGCCCTCCGGCAGGGAGGCAATCGGCACGCCCATGTAGTCGGCCATGCGCGGCGCGGTCATGTGGTGGTCGTGATACTCGATCTGCGGCTCCATACCCGGCGGGTCGGACTTGATGCCGGCCTTGAGGGTCGCGGAGATGTCGATGATGCGGCGCATGCTTACCTCGTGATCGCGGGAAGGATGGTGCCGCGGCATTCGCCGAAGCCGATGGATGTGGCGCCAGGCGCCTCGGCGCGGGCGGTGAAGATCACGCTGTCGCCGTCTTCGAGGAAGCGGCGGGTTTCGCCGCCTGGCAGGCTGATCGGTCCGCGCAGCAGCAATTCGGCCAGGCAGGCTTCCTGACCATCGGCGGCGCCTGACACCGTGCCGCTGCCAAGCAGATCGCCGGGCAGCAGGTTGCAGCCATTGGATGTGTGGTGCGCGATCATCTGCGCCAGCGACCAGTACATCTCCGCCAGCGGTGCCTCGGTCACGACATGCGGCGCGATGCCGGCGGCTGCCATCCGCGGTGTCTGGATGGCCGCGCGCATCGTCACGCGCAGCGCATCGGGCCGCGCAGTGTCCAGATGCGCAGGGCAGGGCGGGTCACCAGGCAGGCGCGGCGGCAGCGGCGCCATGAAGGGTTCCATCGCCTCCATCGTGACCACCCAGGGCGAAACGCTGGTCAGCAGCGACTTGCCCAGGAAGGGCCCCAGCGGCGGCATTTCGTAGCGCTGCACATCGCGCACCGACCAGTCGTTCAGAAGGCCCACCCCGAAGATGCGACGATCGGCGCGCGTGATGGGCGTGGGTTCTCCGAGTGCGTTTTCCTCGGCGATCCAGATCGCCATTTCCAGTTCGAAATCCATGGCGTTGGTGGGTGCGAAGACCACGCCATTGTCCCGGGCGCATTGGCCCCAGGGCCGGCGCACATCCGTGCCCGATGCGCGCACGGAGGATGCGCGCGAGTGATA
>JAIXVH010000230.1 GCA_027483125.1 Acetobacteraceae bacterium
AGCGCCCACACGTGCAGGATCACGACACCGAAGATCATGAACGGCAGCAGGTAGTGTAGCGCGAAGAAGCGGTTGAGCGTCGGGTTGTCGACCGAGAAGCCGCCCCACAGCCAGACCACGATGCTCTCGCCGAAGACCGGGATGGCGGAGAACAGGTTGGTGATGACGGTGGCGCCCCAGAAGGACATCTGACCCCAGGGCAGCACGTAGCCCATGAAGGCCGTCGCCATCATCAGCAGGAAGATCACGACGCCGAGCATCCACAGCAGCTCACGCGGCGCCTTGTAGGAGCCGTAATACAGCCCGCGGAAGATGTGGATATAGACCACGATGAAGAACATCGAGGCGCCGTTCATGTGAACATAGCGGATCAGCCAGCCATAGTTCACGTCACGCATGATGCGTTCGACGCTATCGAAGGCGAAAGCCGTGTGTGGCGTGTAGTTCATCGCCAGGAAGATGCCGGTGGCGATCATGATCATCAGGTTGATCATGGCCAGGGCGCCGAAATTCCAGAAATAATTGAAATTCCGGGGAGTCGGGAAAGTCCCGTACTCCTTGTTCATCATGGTGAATACAGGGAGACGCTCATCCACCCAGCGGATCACCGGGTTCTTGATGTCGCTCTTATGCAGGCCGATCGCCATGGTGCGATTGTCCCTCAGGTTTTGCGGTTGTGAATGCGATTCAGGACCATACCCGAAGGCATCAACCCACGCGGATCTTGCTGTCGGTCATGAAGGTGTAGGTCGGCACTTCCAGATTGGCCGGTGCCGGGCCTTTGCGGATGCGCCCCGAGGTGTCGTAGTGGCTGCCATGGCAGGGGCAGAACCAGCCATTATAGTCGCCCTTCGCGTCGGTCGGCTTTTGGCCCAGCGGTACGCAACCCAGATGCGTGCACACGCCCACCATCACCAGCCATTGCGGCCGCTGCACGCGGGCCTCGTCGCGCGCGGGGTCCTTCAGTTCGGTCAAAGGCACGGCGCGGGCGGTCGCGATTTCCTCAGGCGTGCGGTGACGCACGAAGACCGGCTTGCCGCGCCACATCACGGTCACCGCCATGCCGGCCTGGATGGGCGCCAGGTCCACCTCGGTGCTGGCCAGCGCCAGCACGTCCCGCGCGGGGTTCATGCTGTGAATGAACGGCCAGGCGATCGCGCCGACGCCAACGGCCGCGAAAGCGGTTGCGCTCAGCGTCAGGAAATCGCGCTTGGTACCGGTGGCTGCATTGGCGGTTTCGGCCATGGACCTGTCCTATATCCAAATCTGGGCGCTGCCGCGCCGGGTAAATCTGGCGCGCAATGCGCCGCAAAACCTTGCGAAAGCGTGAAAACAGGCATGGATAGGCCATGCCCGCTGCCGCAACCCTCGCGCTTGGCAGCGTATAAAGGCACTATCTGTGATGTGACAACCGCCCCGGACCGCCGGCGCATGCGTCATGCGCGGAATTTCATGCAAGCCCCGCGCCGTCACCGAGGAAGGACAAGAAACGCCTGATGTCAGCCCCGCCCGAACATCCCATGATCGCGCCCGCCCGCGCCTGGTTCGAAAGCCTGCGCGACCGGATCTGCGCCGAATTCGAAGCCATCGAGGACGAATTGCGACAAGGCCCGCACACCGCCCTGCCCGCTGGCCGATTTGCACGCCGCGCCTGGGAGCGCGATGGCGGCGGCGGCGGTGTCATGTCCGTCATGCGCGGCCGGGTGTTCGAGAAGGTGGGCGTGAACTGCTCCACCGTCTGGGGCGAATTCTCCCCCGAATTCCGCAAACAGATCCCCGGCGCCGACGAAGACCCGCGCTTCCTGGCCACCGGCATCTCACTGGTGGCGCATATGCGCAGCCCGCGCGTGCCGGCGGTGCATATGAACACGCGCTTCATCGTGACCTCGAAGGCCTGGTTTGGCGGCGGCGGCGACATCACGCCCATGGACCACGCCGCCCCGCACAGCCTGGAGGATGCCGCGACCTTCCACGCCGCCTACCAGGCCGCCTGCGACAGGCACGACCCGACCTACTACCCGCGCTTCAAGCAATGGTGCGAGGAATACTTCTTCCTGCCGCACCGCAATGAACCGCGCGGCCTGGGCGGCATCTTCTATGACTGGCTGGGCGACCGCACGCCGGGCAAGGGTATAGAGAATGACTTCGCCTTCACCCGCGATGTGGGCGATGCCTTCCTCAACGGCTACGCGCCCGTGGTCCGCCGCCGCATGCATGAGCCCTGGACCGAGGCTGAGCGCGAGCACCAGTTGATGCGCCGCGGCCGCTATGTGGAGTTCAACCTTCTCTATGACCGCGGCACCACCTTCGGCCTGAAGACCGGCGGCAACACCGAGGCCATCCTGATGTCCCTGCCGCCCGAAGTGACCTGGTAGCCCCTTTAGGCAGCGCCCAGCCAGGCGCTGCCGTCCACCCGCGCCAACGCCACGCCGAAGCCTGCCATTCAACGACAGCGCCGCAGATGCGCGGTGCATCGCCCGCTTCACAGCATCGCAGCTTGAGTCGGAGCAGCGTGAGTCCGACCCGGTCGCTCACGCATTTGTGAGATAATTCTCACGCATGCTGCTTATGCGAACATGCCTGAAACATAGTGGAATCACCCCGGCGATTGCATGCCGGCCCGCGCACATCATGGCGATCTCCGTCAACAACTCGTGAAAACCAGGAAATTCACTTGCTCATCGCGGCGCCGCGATGCGTTGTGGCGATGCGTATAGAAAGTTGTAGGGCACGTTTCAAAAATGAGCACTCGTTAAAGTTGTATTGATCCCCTCGGTTTTCCCCATTACCGTGTTGGTGGTGGGGTAAGTGAGTTTTTGCAAGGCACCAGAAAACCGTGCGCGACGACGTCTCCCCACGCACGCCCAGCCCCCCGCTGCGCGTGCCCGGCCCCGGCACCCAGGCCAGCCTGCCTGCACCGCCACGCCTGCGCCTGAGCGGCGCCTGGCCAGCCCTCGTGCTGCTGCCACTCGCCATCTATGCCGTTGTGCTGCTGCTGCTCATCCGCTCGCTGCAGAGCGAGGACCAATCCGGCCGCATCCGCGACGCCGCCTATTCCATCGCCGCCGCCGTCCAGGGCGAGTTGGAGGAAGGGCTCGACCTGCTCGAGGGCCTCGCCGGCTCCACCGCGCTTGATCGTGGCGACATGGAGGCCTTCCGCACCGAGGCCGGCCGCCTGCTGCGCCTCAAGCCGGAATGGCTGACCATCACGCTGTCCGACCGCGAGCGCGACCTCATCGACCTGCGCCTCTCGGCCCAGGAAACCCTGCCGCCGATCGCCGATGCCGCCACCTTCCAGCGCGTGATCAATGGCGGCCGCCGCGCCGTGGGCGCGCTGCGCGGCGACCAGGTGGCACTGCGCGTGGCCGTGCTGCGCGAAGGCCAGATCCGCGGCAGCATCGCCGCCATCCTGCCGCTCTCGGGCTTTGCGGGCTTCGCGCAATCCGGCCGCCTGCCGCAAGGCTGGCTGGTCACCGTGACCGATGCGCAATTCAACGTCGTCGCCCGCACCCATGCCGGCGCCCAGCGCCTCGGCGCGCCTGCCGGCAGCGATTTCATGCGGCTGGCCACCTCCACCGCCTTCACCATCGAGCGCATTCCGCTGGCCAGCGGTGACCGCGCGCTGACCGGCGTGGTGCCGGTGGGCGGCGGGCTGCAATGGAATGTCGGCGTTTCGGTGCCGCCCGATGTCGCGCAGGCGCCGCTCTGGCCGCTGCGCCTGGCGCTGGCGCTGGGCGGTGTCTGGGCGCTGGGCACCGCGCTGCTGCTGGGCTGGTGGATGCTGCGCCGCACCAACCGCCTGGCCGAGGCCGAAGCCCTCAGGCTTTCGGCCGAAGCCGCGCGCGCGGCCGAGAATGACCGCCGCAAATCCGACTTCCTGACGACGATGAGCCATGAACTGCGCACGCCGCTCACCGGCATCATCGGCTTCACCGACCTGCTCGCCTCCTCCGCGCTCAACCCGCAGCAGCGGCAATGGGTGGAGCAGCAGCGCCGCGCCGGCCAGGCCCTGCTCTCCCTGGTGGGCGAGGTGCTCGATCTCTCGCGCATCGAGGAAGGCGCCGTCGAGCTCGAGACCATCCCCTTCGACCTGCCGGCCACGCTGACGGACTGCCTGAACCTGATGCGCCCGGTGGCCGAAAAGAAGGGCCTGGGCCTGCATGCCGTGCTGCACCCCGCCCTGCCCATGCAGGTGCAGGGCGACCCGCTGCGCCTGCGGCAGATCGTGAACAACCTGCTCTCCAACGCCATCAAGTTCACCCGCGTGGGCGAGGTGCGGCTGGAAGCCGCGGCCGAGACGCTGCCTGATGGCCGGATCGCGGTGGTCGTCGCGGTGGCCGATACCGGCATCGGCATCGCGCATGACAAGCTGAACCGCGTCTTCGAACGCTTCCGGCAGGAAAAGGCCTCCACCGCGCGCGAGCATGGCGGCTCGGGGCTGGGCCTGGCCATCTGCCAGCGCCTGGTGCTGGCCATGGGCGGCACCATCCGGGCCGAGAGCCATCCGGCACAGGGCAGCCGCTTCACCTTCCGCATCCCCTTCGCAGCCTGCGGCCAGTCCGCGCGGCCGCAGCCGGTAGCCGCCAAGCCGTTGGCGGCCAAGGCGGTGGCGCAGCCTGCCGGCGGCCTGCGCATCCTGGTGGCGGAGGATGTGGTCGCCAACCAGGCGCTGCTGCGCGCGGTGCTGGAAGGCGGCGGCCATGTCTGCGACATCGTGGCCGATGGGCTTGAGGCGGTAGGCCTGGCCACCCGCAACCAATATGACGTGGCCGTGCTCGACATCCGCATGCCGGTGATGGACGGCTTCGGCGCCGCGCGCGCCATCCGCGCCCTGCCCGGTGCCGCGGGCCAATTGCCGCTGATCGCGCTGACCGCGGATATCACCGCAGGCGTGCAGACGGCAGCCCAGGAGGCCGGGTTCAACGACATCATGCCCAAGCCCTTCAATGCCGAGCAGCTGCTGGCCACACTCGCGACCCACGCCCGCGCGGCCCGGCCGGAGGCGCCGGCCGCCAACATCGCCTCCCTGCCCGCGCGTGCGGCCAATATCTCGGGCGACCTGCTGCCGCATCTGCGTGAAGCGGTGGTGCAGCTGATGCGCGCGTCCGACGCGGCATCCCTGGCCCGCCTTGCCGCCGCCCTGGCCCGCGCGGCCGAGGCAGCCGGCAGCGACAGCGTGGCCATCACCGCCCGCAGCCTGCAGCAGGCCTGCCGCAACGGCACGCCGGCGCAGGTGCACAGCGCGCGCCTGTCCCTGCTGGGCGCGGTCAACCAGGTGCTGCCGACCCCGCTGGCCGAGGCCACACGCCCGCGCATGGCCGTGGCCGGCGAGTAGTTTGACGGCGCGGGCGGGCGCGGTCACGCTCCGCCCATGCCTGATTCAGATGACAGCGGCGGCGCCTGGCGCGTCACACCCAGCCAATACTGGGCCGGGCGTGCCGCCCCCTTCGCCCTGCCCGCGCGGCCGCAGCACTCGCGCTATCTCGCCATGCCCGATGGCGTGCGCCTGGCCGTGGATGTCTGGCTGCCCGAAGGCGCCGCCGGGCCGCTGCCCGCGATCCTGATCCACACCCCCTATTACCGCCGCTTCGCGACCACCGCGCCGGGCGCGGAGGCCAGCCCGAACGCCGCCAAGTTCCGTGATGCCTTCGTGCCGCGCGGCTATGCGCTGGTGGTGGTGGATGCGCGCGGCACTGGTGCCAGCTTCGGCACGCGCGACAGTTTCCGCTCGCCCCGCGAACGCGATGACAGCCGCCACATCGCCGACTGGATCGTGGCGCAGGGCTGGTCGAACGGGCGCATCGGCGCGACGGGCATTTCATACCCGGGTGCGGCCAGCGATTTCCTGGCCAGCACCGGGCACCCGGCGGTGCGCGCCATCGCCCCCCTCTTCGCCGTATGGGACACCTGGGCGGACCATTACTGGCCGGGCGGCGTGCTGCTGTCGGCGCTGGCGCAGATCTATGACGACCTGATGGTCGCGATGGACCAGGACCAGCGCGAGATGCTGCGAAAGGTGCCCTATTTCTCCGACCCGCGCCTCGCGGGCCCCGCGCCTGTCGATGAAGACACGGATGGCACGCTGCTGGCCGCCGCGATCGCCGAACATGCCGGCAATGTGCGCCAGCCCGCCTTCATCGGCGGCTTCGTGTTTCGCGATGACGCGCTGCCCTATGACCACAGCTTCACCGCGGCCAATATCAGCCCGATGCATTACCGGCATGGGGTGCGCCCCGATGTCGCGGTCTATGCGGTCTCGGGCTGGATGGATGGCGCGGGCTACGCCAATTCCGCCATTGCGCGCTACCTGACCATGGCGGGCAATCCGCGGCATTTGCTGATCGGGCCTTGGGACCACGGCGCGCGGGTGAATGTCTCGCCCTGGCGCGCGGCGCAGACGCCGGAGTTTCCGCTGCTGGCCGAACTCACACGCTTCTTCGACGAATACCTGATGGATCTGCGCACCGGGTTGCGTGACGAAGCACCGATCCATCTGTTTCACCAGCATGCCGAAAGCTGGCAGGCCGCGACGCAATGGCCACTGCATGGCGATGCGGCCGCGCTGAAACTGGGCGCCGGCGGGGCGTTTGATGATGCGCCCGGTCGCGTGGCGCATCGCACCGATCCGCGCTGGGGCGCGGGCAACGCCACGCGCTACGAACGCATCGCGGCGATCGATGCGCGCAACTACCACGCCGATTGGCAGGCCCGCGAAGCCGCGCTCACCAGCTGGACCAGCGCACCGCTGGAGCGCGCGATGGAACTGACCGGGCACGCCATCGCCGAATTGCGCATCGCCTGTTCGGAACCCGATGCCTCGGTGCTGCTCTACCTGTCGGAGGTGGAGGCGGACGGCACCGTCCGCTACGTGACCGAAGGGCTGCTGCGGCTGCTGCACCGCGCCGAGGCACCGCACCCACAGGACTATATCTGCACCTGGCCCTGGCGCAGCTTCGCCCGCGACGCGGCGCGGCCGATGGCGCCGGGCCTGGCCGACAATATCCGCATTCCGCTGCTGCCCACGGGCTGGGTTTTCGCCGCCGGCAGCCGGGTGCGGCTGTCGGTCAGCGGCACGGATGCCGACCATATCGGGCAATATCCGCATGGTCGGCCGCCGGTGATTTCGGTGCTGTGCGGCGATGGCGCGTCGCTGCTGCGGCTGCCGTGGCGGGCAGCGGGCTGAAGCCGGGCTGGCCTTGGGCTCCGCGCTGCGCTTCCATGCGGCCTGGAGGAAACACCATGACCATTGCCCGCCGCACCCTGCCGATGCTCGCCCTGCCCGCTTTGGCCGCCGCGCAGGGCTGGTCACCCACCGGCCCGGTGCGCGTGATCCTGCCGCAGAATGCCGGCTCCTCGGGCGATGTGCTGATGCGCCAGATGGCCGAGATCATGGGACGCGAACTGGGCCAGCCGGTGGTGGTGGACAACCGCCCCGGCGCCAATGGCGCGCTCGCCGCCGCACAGCTGATGGCCGCGCGGCCCGATGGGCAGACGGTGATGCTGGCCGGTGTCTCGATGGTGGCCTTCAACCAGCACCTGTACCGCAACCTGCCCTATGACCCGCTGCGCGACTTCACCTATATCGCGCCGGTCACCAACACCGCCTTCGTGGCCATCGCCAGCCGGCAGTCGGGCATCACCACCTTGCGCGAACTGGTTGAACGCGCGCGCGCGCAGCCCGAGCGGCTGAACTTCTCCTCCGCCGGCATCGCCAACACCACGCATCTGGCCATGGAAATGCTGGCCGACCGTGCGGGTGTGCGCATGACGCATGTGCCCTTCGCCGGCAGCCCGCAGGCCATGCAGGCCGTCGTCGCGGGCCAGGTGGAGGCGATGGTCAGCGTGCTGGGCATTGCCCTGCCCCTGATCCGCGGGGGCCAGGTGGTGCCGCTCGCGGTGGTGCGCGACGCCCGCACCCCCGTGCTGCCCGATGTGCCCACCCAGGCCGAAGCCGGCGTGGCAGGCCCGATCATCCCCGGCTGGTTCGCCCTGGTCGGCCCCGCCGGCATGCCCGAGGCGCCGGTCACCCGCATCAACGCCGCCATCCGCGCCACACTGACCGACGCCACCATGCAGCAGCGGCTGGCCGCCCAGGATCTGGAGGCGCTGATCGGCAGCGCCGCGGATATCCGCGCGCGCCTCGAACGCGACAGCCAGATCTGGGGCGACTTCATCCGCGCCCGCGGCCTCAGGCTGGAATAGGCCAGGCGGCCAGCGTCTCGGCGAAGGGCGTCGGCGCCTGGCGCGGCTGGCCCGCGAAGGCCAGGCGCCCGGCATTGCCCGCCTCGTTCATCTCCGCGACCTGCGCGGCATAGGCGGCGCCCAGCCCGGCCTGCTGCAAGGCGCCTTCCCAGGCCGCGCGGGGCGGCTGCACCACCTGCACCGGCCGGCCCAGCCGCGCGGCCATGGCCGCCGCCACCTGCGCGACCGAGGTCAGCGGGCCTGCCAGTTCCACCACGCGGGGCGGCGCTGCCTCACGCAGCAGCCGCGCCGCCTCGGCGCCGATATCGGCGGTGGCGGTCATCGGCTGGAGCGCGTCGGAATCCGCCGCGAAGCTCGGCAGCACGCCCTGGGTCGCGGCCACCGGCCAGACCGATTGCCAGTTCTCCTGGAAGGCGCTGGGGCGCAGGAAGACCAGCTCCGGCGCGGCATCGGCCAGGATCGCCTCAGCCAGATGCAGCCCGCGGATCGGGCCATTGCCGGTGGCGAGTTCCGCCCCCACCGAGGAGAGGAACACCAGGCGCGGCAGGCCGGCCGCGCGCGCGGCCTCACGCACCGCCAGCGCCACATCGATATAGGCCCGCACCGGGTCGGCCACCTGCGGGTTGGTCGGCACCAGGATGTAGGCGGCAGTCGCACCGGCGAAGGCGCGGGTCAGCGCCGCGGCATCGGTCAATTCGGCGGCGAAGGCCTCCGCGCCGACGGCCCAGCCGGGCAGGCGCGAGGGGTCACGCAGCAGCGCGCGCACGGGCTGGCCCTGGGCCAGAAGGGCGCGGGCGGCGGCCGCGCCGGTGTTTCCAGTGATGCCTGCGATCACGAACATGGTCTGTCTCCTGTTGATGGGCGGACCATGCAGGAAGGGCTTTCATCCATCCAATGCATGATTGACAATCTCACCATGCACGAAGTGAATTTACGTGGCGTGGACCTGAACCTGCTGACCGTGCTGGCCGCCCTGCTGCGCGACAGCAACGTCACCCGCGCCGCCGCCAACCTGGGCATGAGCCAGCCCGCCGTCTCCCGCGCGCTGGGCCGGCTGCGTGCCCTGCTGGGCGACCCGCTGCTGGTGCGCGGGCCTGCCGGCATGCAGCCCACCCCGCGCGCCCAGGCGCTGGCGCCGCGCGTGCAGGCGCTGCTGGCCGCCGCCGCCGGGCTGATCGCCGACCGCCCCTTCGACCCCGCGCAGCTTTCCACCGCGATGACGGTGGCGATGACCGACCACCAGACGCTGTTCCTGCTGCCACGGCTTCTGGCGCTGCTGCGCGCCCAGGCGCCTGGCCTTTCGCTGCGCGTGCAGCCCTATGGCGCCGACACGCTGGAGGCGCTGCAACGCGGTAGGCTCGACCTCGCCTTCTCGGTGGCCGGCCAGGCGCTGCCGCCCAGCCTGCGCCAGGCGGCGCTGTACCGCGACCGCTTCGCCACCGTGCTGCGCCAGGGCCACCCGGCCATCGCCGACTGGTCCCTGGCCCGCTACTGCGCGCTGGACCATGTGCTGGTCTCCTTCACCGGCCAGGGCCAGGGCGCGATGGACATGGCGCTGGCCGAGATCGGACAGCGGCGCCGCGTGGCGCTCTGGGTGCCGCATTTCACCGCCGCCCTGCGTCTGGTGGCCGGCAGCGACCTGACCGTGACCCTGCCGCGCAGCCTGGCCGAGACCGATGGCCCGGAGCTCGGCCTGGTCGTGCTGGACCCGCCCTTGCCCAGCCCCAGCTTCACAATCGTGTCGCTGTGGCCGGAAGTCCTCGATGCCGCGCCGGCGCATCGCTGGCTGCGCGCGCAGGTGCGGCAGGCTGCGAGGGGGTTGGCCGGGATCGAAATCGCGTGATCTCGCCAGAACAAATAGTGAATACTTGCTGAATGCCAGCCGAAGCCACCCGCCAGCGTGGCATCGCAGACACAAGACTTGCGCCATGACTCCAAGAAGTGGAGTATTTAGGCGCCAAGTGGGGAAAATTCCCTTGCAGTGGGGGAAACGCCCGGATACAACCAGCTTCAAGCTTCGGCGATGGATGTCACGCTCGGGGGGGCGAGCTCCGTTGCGCTGAAGCTGGTAGGGCGGCCGGCAGGATCGGGGGGTCCTGCTGGCCGTTTCCAGGAACAACCACCGCCAACCACCCCCCGAAAGGCGATGAACAGGGAGCGGTCGGGGCGTTGCCATGTCGGAGACCGACCACACATCGCCGCTCGCCGGACAATTCCGCTCCACCGCGCTGAACCGCGTCGATGCGAAGAAGCGCGTCGCCATTCCCGCCGGCTACCGCGCCATCCTGGGCGGCCAGGCGCTGGTGCTGCGCAAATCCCACCGCCATGCCTGCATCGAGGCCTGGCCCGCGACCCTGTTCGAGCACGACCTGAAGCCGATCTCCCCGCATGCCGACCTCGATGACGCCGACGAGGACGACATCTACGCCAACATCTCCCTGGTGGTGGACGCCATCCCGGATACCGAGGGCCGCATCATCCTGGACAAGGACCTCGCCCTCTTCGCCGCCATCACCGACCAGGTGCTGTTCGTGGGCAAGGCGCAGATCTTCGAATTGTGGGAACCCGCGGCCGGCCGCGCGCATCTCGAAGCCGCCGAGCGTCGCCGCCGCGAACGCCTCGCCGCCCGCAGGGCCGCCGCATGAGCCACATCCCCGTCATGCTTCCCGAAGTGCTGGCGCATCTGCGCCCCGCCCCCGGCGAGACCCATCTGGACGGCACCTTCGGCGGCGGCGGCTATGCGGCCGCCATCCTGGAGACGGGCGCCACCCTCTACGCGCTGGACCGCGACCCCGCCGCCATCGCCCGCGGCGCCGCCCTGCTGGCCCGCTTCCCCGGCCGGCTGCACCTGCTGCATGCCCGCTTCGGCGAGATGCTGGCCGCCATGGCCGAACAGGGTGTCTCGGCGCTGGACGGCGTGGTGCTCGACCTTGGCGTCTCCTCCTTCCAGATCGACCAGGCCGAGCGCGGCTTCTCCTTCCGCGCCGATGGGCCGCTGGACATGCGCATGGGCCGCGAAGGCCCGACCGCGGCCGATCTGGTGAACACCCTGCCCGAGCGCGAATTGGCCGATCTGCTCTGGGAATTGGGTGAGGAGCGGCATTCCCGCCGCGTGGCGCGCGCCATCATCGCCGCCCGTCCCTTCGCCACCACCTTGGAATTGGCCAATATTATTCGCCGCTCACTGCCTCGTGACCCTTCGGGACTCGATAGCGCCACCCGTAGTTTCCAAGCGCTGCGCATCAAGGTGAATGACGAGTTGGGTGAGATCGAACGCGGTTTGGATGCGGCCTTGCGACTGCTCGCCCCCGGCGGGCGGCTGGTGGTGGTCTCGTTCCATTCGCTGGAGGACCGCATCGTCAAGCGCGTCATGCAGAATGCAGCTGGCCGCGCGCCGGGGGCCTCGCGCCATGCGCCGGCCGCGCTCACCGCCCGCGCCCAGCCCGCCGGCTTCCAGCTGCTGACCCAGCGCGCCGAACGCCCGGGCGATGCCGAATGCGGCGCCAATCCGCGTGCCCGCTCCGCGCGGTTGCGCGCCATTGCACGGCTGGGGGTGGCATGATCACCACCGATTCAGCCCTTCGCAGCCTGCGGCCGCTCCGGCCATCGGGGGTGGGTGACACCACCGATTCAGCCCTCCGCAACCTGCGGCCGCTCCGGCCATCGGGGGTGGCATGATCATCCGCCTGCCCACCATCATCACCGCCATCATCATGGCCGGCGCTGTCGGCTATACCTTTGACGTCAAGCGCGGCGTCATCGGCCTCGAGCGCGAATTGCGCGACATCCGCCGCGAGACCGAGGAGATCGAGGCCCGCACCCAAGGCCTGATGGCCGAATGGGCACGGCTGAATGATGTCGAGCGCCTGCGCAGCCTGGCCGATCGCCATCTGCCGGGCCTCGTGGCCATGCAGCCCGTGCAATTGCAGCGCGTGGACGAAGCCGCCCGCCGCCTGCCCAACCCGCTCACCTTCGCAGGCCCCGCCTCACCCTTCCTGCCACGGCAGGAGACGCAGCTGGCCGAAGCGCCGGCCGTGCAGCCCGCCCAGCCCGAAGCGCGCCCCGCACCGCGCGCCGTGGCCCAGGCGCCGCGCCCGGCGGCGCCCACGGTGGTGGCGGCCGCCCCGCCCGCGGCC
>JAIXVH010000154.1 GCA_027483125.1 Acetobacteraceae bacterium
CACAGGGACCGCGCATGTCAGGCTCGCTCAACACCGGTCTCTCGGCCGCCTATGCCCAGAACGCGGCGTTGATGCGCCTCGACATGTTCCGCGCCGATCCGCGCTTCGCCGGCATTGATGGCAGCGGCACCACCATCGCCATCGTCGATACCGGCATCGACCTGGACCATGCCTTCTTCGGCCCCGACGCGAATCGCAACGGCGTGGTGGATCGGGTGGTGTTCCAGTACGACTTCTCCGGCCGGAACGACGCCAATGCGACGGATTTCGTCGGGCATGGCACGCATGTGGCCAGCATCGCCGCCTCCTCCAACCCGCAATTGCTGGGGGTGGCGCCGGGGGCACGGCTCGCGGTGCTGAAGGTGTTTCCGGATTCCAGCACCGCGGGTGCCAGCAGCACCGATATTGTCGAGGCGCTGGACTGGGCCGTCGCCAACCGGGATTTCTACAATATCGTCGCGGTGAATCTCTCGCTCGGCTCGAACACATTCACCAACACCGCCAGCGCCACCTATGCGTCCGATTCCATGCGCGCGCTGTTCAACAGCAATGCGGCGGTGGTCGTGGCCTCGGGCAATGCCTACCGGCAGAACCAGGTGCAGGGCGTGGCCAGCCCCTCCAATGATTTCTGGGCCTGGTCGGTCGGTGCGCTGACGCCGCAGGGCAACATCGCCGGTTTCTCCCAGCGCAGTGAGGCGCTGAGCACGGTCTTCGCGCCCGGTGTGAACATCCAGGCGGCGTGGTGGGATGGCGGCACGCAATCGGCCGGCGGCACCTCCATGGCCGCACCGCAGATCGCCGGGATGGTCGCGCTGATGCAGCATGTGCACATCCGCGCCACCGGCAAGCTGATGGCCTTGGATGCGCTGGAGCAAATCCTCTACCTGACCACGCCCGCCTTTGTGGATGCCGAGATCGCCGATGGCGTGACCAACTCGCTCGGCACCTTTTACCGCGTGGATGCCCTGGCCTGGGGCGTGGGCGTGCTGAACAAGGCCTTTGCCGGCAGCCTGGATCATGACCGGCTGGTGGGCACGACGGTGGCGGATACGATCCGCGGCGATGCCGGCAATGACACCATCTTCGGTGGCACCGGCAATGACGCGCTGGGCGGCGGCGTCTGGGATGACCAGCTCTATGGCGAGGACGGCAACGACCAGGTCAACGGCAATGCCGGCCATGACGTGGTGGTGGGCGGTGCGGGCAATGACACGCTCTATGGCGAGGACGACAATGATGTGGGCTTCGGCGAAACCGGCGCCGACCTGATCATCCTGGGCTTCGGCGATGACCGCGGCTATGGCCAGGACGGCAACGACACCATCTTCGGCGAGGCCGGCACAGACCTGCTGGTGGGCGGCGCCGGCAATGACATGCTCTACGGGCAGGACGGCCAGGACGCCATCTTCGGCGAGACCGGCAATGACGTGCTCGCCGGCGGCCATGGCCATGACGGCCTCTACGGCCAGGACGGCAATGACACGCTCTGGGGCGAGACCGACAATGACGTGCTGAATGGCGGGCTGGGCCAGGACACGCTGTATGGCGGCTCGGGCGCGGATATCTTCTTCTTCGACCGCCCGAATGGCGGCACCGACATGATCATGGATTTCAACAGCGGGGAGGGCGACCGGCTTTACGTGCAGGCTGGCGCCTTCAGCGCGCCGGCGGGCTTCGGTCTGACCGACGGCACCGGCTTCCTCTCTGGCGCGGGCGCCCGGCCCAATGCGCAGACCGCCACCTTCTATCGCGACAACAACAGCCAGGCGCTGTGGTTCGACCCTGATGGCACCGGGCCGAGCGGGCCGCATGTGGTGGCCTTCCTGATCGGCAATCCGGGGCTGACGGCTGGGGATATCGTCTTCACCTGATGGCTATTGCGCGGCGCCGCGGCCCAGTCGGCCGGGTGTCAGCCCCGGGCCGAAGCCTGGTGTCGGGATGGGCGCATCGAAGGGCCGGTTGATGCGCTGCGGTGGCAGATCGGCCGCGGTCGGAGGCCGCCGCGGCGCGCCATAGGCCTGTGGCGTGGTGAAGCCATCCCGCTCCACCGGCGCGGCGCCGCCGGCCGGCCAGGCACTGCGCGGAGGGAGTTCATTCGGCCAGTCCATGGCGCGCGGCGCGCGTTCCACCGGCAGCCCCGCCAATGTCGGCATGCGCGGCCGCAGCACCGCCAGGTCGCGCGCCATGCGGTCGCGCAGGGCGCGGTGGCTCGGGGGCTGGATGTCCCGCTCGCGCGAGGGCTGCCAGGTGTGCGGCAGCAGCGCGATGGCGCCGAGATACAGCGCCACGCCCGGCCGCGGCGTGAAGGGCAGTGGCGGCAGGATGAAGGTGGTGCGCTGCATGATGGTGGCGGTGTTGGGCTCGGCCATGATGCGCCCGAGGCCGAGCGGCCGCGCCGGCAGCATCAGCGCATAGGCCAGCCCCGTCGCGCCATCATCGCGCCAATCCGTGCCCGAGAGCACACCAGGGCCGGGCAGGGTGCGCGCGATCGGGCCGTCATGCGCCGCACCCTCGACCAGCATGACCTGGCTGCGGCTGGGCAGGCCGGCGCGCAGCCCGGGCAGGAACTCGACCGAGAAGATGACCATGCCCATGGGGCCGGATTCGCGCGCGGGCGTAGTGGCGGGTGGCTCCTCGGGCACGCAGGCGGCCAGGAAAGGGGCAGAGAGCAGCGTGCGGCGGGGCAGGGCGGGCATGCGCGGTCTCCGGGCAGGCGGCTGGGTTGCACGCGCTGCATGATTGACTGAGTTCTGCGTCTGGACAAACCGGCTGGGTCGGTGCAAATGCCGGCCCGTCTATCGGAATTCCGCATCCCCAACGGGCCGCCCCGCTCAACGGCGCTGGCCCGTTTTCGTCATGGAGACCCATCGTGGCCACCCGCATCCCGCTCGAGCGTATCCGCAACATCGGCATCACCGCGCATATCGACGCGGGCAAGACCACCACGACGGAGCGCATCCTGTATTACACGGGCAAGAGCCACAAGATCGGCGAAGTCCATGACGGCAACACCACGACCGACTACATGGCGCAGGAGCGTGAGCGCGGCATCACCATCACTTCCGCGGCCGTGACGGCCGAGTGGAAGGACCACCGCATCAACATCATCGACACGCCCGGCCATATCGACTTCAACATCGAAGTGAACCGGTCCCTGCGCGTGCTGGACGGCGCGATCTTCATCATCGAAGGCGTGGCCGGCGTGCAGCCGCAATCCGAGACCAACTGGCGCCTGGCGGACCGGTATAACGTGCCGCGCCTGATCTTCATCAACAAGCTCGACCGCACCGGCGCCGATTTCTACAAGGCCGCCGATACGCTGACCGAGAAGCTCGGCATCAAGTGGGTCGCGCTGCAGCTGCCCATCGGCATCGAAGACACGATGAAGGGCATCATCGACCTGGTCGAGATGAAGGCGCTGATCTGGGAAGGCGACGAGTTGGGCGCCAAGTACCACGAGGCCCCGATCCCCGCCGACATGGCCGAGCAGGCCGCCGAATGGCGCGAGAAGATGCTCGACATGGTCGTCTCGGCCGATGACGAGGCGATGGAGAAGTACCTGGAAGACGGCGACGTGCCGGTGGAACTGCTGAAGCGCGCCATCAAGAAGGGCACGATCAGCGGCGAGTTCCGCCCGGTGATGTGCGGCACCGCCTTCAAGAACAAGGGCGTGCAGCCTCTGCTCGACGGCGTGATCGAATACCTGCCGAGCCCGATCGACCGCGAGGGCATTCGCGTGGCCCCCGAAGAAGGCCAGGACGACAGCGTCGAGCGGCGCATCATCCCCGCCAATGAGACCGAACCCTTCGCGGGCCTGGCGTTCAAGATCATCAACGACAAATACGGCAATCTGACCTTTGTGCGCGTCTATCGCGGCGTGCTGCGTTCGGGTGACCAGGTGCTGAACACCACCAAGGGCCATAAGGAACGTGTCGGCCGTATGTTCCAGATGCACGCCGATAAGCGTGAAGAAATCAAGGAAGTCTTCGCGGGTGATATCGCGGCATTCGTCGGCCTGAAGGATACCGGCACGGGTGACACGCTGGCCGCGCAGGAAGATGCGGTGGTTCTGGAACGCATGGCCTTCCCGGTGCCGGTCATCGACATTTCTGTCGAGCCGAAGACCAAGGAAGGGGTCGAGAAAATGACCCTTGGCCTGCAGAAACTGGCCGGGGAAGACCCATCTCTCCGCCTGCGTACCGATCAGGAAACCGGCCAGACCATTCTGTCCGGCATGGGCGAATTGCATCTGGAAATCATCATTGACCGCCTGAAGCGCGAATATGGTGTGGATGCGAATATCGGCGCGCCGCAGGTGGCTTATCGTGAAACCATCTCCAAGGCGCATACCGAAACCTATACCCACAAGAAGCAGTCGGGTGGTTCGGGCCAATACGCTGAAGTGAAGATCATCTTTGAACCGAAGGAACGGAACGAAGGGATCGAATTCCACAATGGCGTTGTGGGTGGCGCGGTGCCGAAGGAATACATCCCGGCCGTTGAAAAGGGGATCAAGGTGCAGGCCGATACCGGCGTGCTGGCTGGCTTCCCGACCGTGGACTTCAAATACAGCCTGGTGGATGGCAAGTATCACGACGTTGACTCCAGCGCGCTGGCGTTTGAAATCGCCGCCAAGGCCTGCTTCCGCGAAGGCATGAAGAAGGCCGGCCCGGTGATCCTGGAA
>JAIXVH010000426.1 GCA_027483125.1 Acetobacteraceae bacterium
CCGCGCACCCGCGTGGGGTCCACGCCCGCCGCCAGCAGCGCGCCATGCAGGGCGGTGGCGATGGTGTCCAGGATGGGAATGCCGGTCTCGGCCTCCACTTGCGCTGCCGGGCGGGGGCCGCGCAGGCCGGTGGAGATGACCGCGATGGCGTCCAGGCCGGGCGCGCGCGCAACCTGCCGCAATGCGTCGGCCACGGCTGTTTCAGGGATGCGGTTGAAACTGAAATTGCCGGGGTCGTTGAAGTGGAATTCGGCGGCGGTGGTGATGCCTTCCTCGGCCAGCACGCGGATGGTGGCGTCCTGCACATCATGCAGGAAGGGCGTGACCAGGCCGATGCGCTTGGCGCCTCGCGCATGCAGCAGCCGCAGCAGCGAGAGCATGGCGGTGTCCGATGCAGGACCGAGCGCTTCGACCAGCGCGCGGTCATGCGACATGCTGGTGTAGCAGGCGGCCGTGGCGTTCAGGCAGATCGCGTGCATATGCGCGTCGCGCAGCATCGACGCCGCTTCGAGGATGGGCGCGAGCTGGAATTGCGCCAGCGCCTCCGGGCTCTGGTCCAGGCGGGTGACGCGGAAGCGCGCGATGTGCAGCGTGACATCGGGCAGGCCGCGCAGCATTTCGGTGGTGAGTGGCTCGGCGATGCTGTTGGAGCTGGGCACCAGCATGCCGATGCGGCGGACCTGCGTGGTGGCGTCGATCATGCGCGCAACAGCCTTCTCGCGCGTTCAACCACGGGCAAATCGATCATCTGGCCTTCGAATTCCACCGCGCCCAGGCCGCGCGCCAGGGCTTCTTCGAAGGCCGCGACCATGCGTTGCGCGCGGGCGATATCGGCGGCGGAGGCGCCGTATTCCTCGTTGATGATCGCCACCTGCGAGGGATGCACACAGGACGCGCAGGCAAAGCCCAAGGCGCGCGAACGGCGCAGCATCAGGCGGTAGCCCTCCAGGTCCGACAGGCCGGCCACCGTGCCGATGAAGCCCATGGGCAGGATGCCGGCGGCACGGGCCGCCAGCAGGCCCATGCGCTTGGGCAGGTCCAGCGTGTCGGGCGTGGCTTCGCCGCCCAGATCGGTGGCCAGGTCCTCACCGCCGACACCCAGGCCGATGATGCGTGGATGCGCGCGCGCGATGGATTCGGCGCGCAGCACCGCGGCGGCGTCTTCGACCAGCACGACCATGCCGGTGCTGCCGTGTGGCATGCCGCACGCGGCCTCGGCCTCGGCGATCAACTCGGCCAGGATCTGCACGTGGTCCGGGCCGATGATCTTGGTGCAGATCAGCGCGCGCACGCCAGGCTGCACGGCGGCGGCGATGTCCTGGACGGCCATCTGCATGGGGCGGTTGATGCGCACGGTGACGTCCGCGCCGTTGCGCGCGACCGCCGGTATGGCGGCCGCGAGCGCCGTGCGGGCTGCGGGTTTTTCGGACGGTGCGATGCTGTCCTCGAGGTCGAGGATGATGGCATCCGCGCCGCGTTCATGCGCGCGCGAGACGAATTTTTCGCGCGCCGCGGGGACGTAGAGAAGGGAACGCCAAGCCGGAAGTGTCACTTCGCCGGGTGTTCCTTGATCCAGTGATGCGCGATGTCGCGGCGGGCGGCGACCCACACATCCTTCATGCCGCGCACGCGTTCCAGCACGCGCTTGAGCCCGATCGCGCGCGCCGGGTGGCCGATGATGCGGTTGTGCAGGCCGATATTCAGCATGCGCGAACCGGGTTCGCTCAGGCACATCTCGATCGCGCCCATGATGTATTCTTCGAACTCCGCGCCGGTGTGCATGCCGTTGCGCGGGAAGCGCACGTCGTTGTTCACCAGCGTGTACGGAATCACCAGATGCGGGCGGCCGTGTTCGTAATTCCAGTAGGGCAGTTCATCGTCATAGGCGTCGCTGTCGTAGAGGTAGCCGAGCTCCATCAGCAGCTGGCGCGTGTTCATGCTGGGCGCGTAGCGCGTGTACCAGCCCAAGGGCTTCTGGCCGCAGGTTTCCTCGATGGTGCGGGTGGCCTTGATCAGGACTTCGCGTTCCTGTTCCAGGGTCATCTCCGCATGCGTGACCCATTTATGGCCATGGCCCACCACATCCCACCCGGCCTCGCGGATGGCGGCGCAGATTTGTGGTGTGCGCGGCAGGGCGGCGGCGGCGGCGTAGATGGTGCAGGGCAGTTCCTGCTGGCGGAACAGGCGGTAGAGGCGCCAGAAACCGACGCGGCTGCCATATTGGAACATGCTCTCCGCGCCCAGGTCGCGGCCGGGCACGCTGATGGTGCCGCCTTCGGTCAGGCCCACTTCGGAAACGCCATCGCCATCGGGCACGGAGCGTTCGCCGCCTTCCTCATGGTTGATGACGAAATTGATCGCGAGCTTGGCGCCGCCGGGCCAGCGGGCATTCGGCGGGTTGCGGCCATAGCCTTCGAAATCGCGGATCATGGGACAGTTCCTTCAGGCAGTGTGGAGACGTAGTCGGCAAGCTCGCCAGGCCGCGTGACCCAGAGCTTGTCGCGCCGCGCCAGGATGTGGCGCAGCGCCTGGCGCAGCGGGCGCAGCCGGTGCGGCTGGCCGAGGATGAAGGGGTGCAGCACCACGCTCATCACCAGCGGGCGGCGGGCGGATTGCAGCAGCATTTCCTCGAACTGGTCGATGATCATCTCGGCGAATTCGCGGCCGGTGTGGTGGCGCATGACCAGTGCGGGGCTGTCGTTCAATTCGACGCTGTACGGCACCGACAGGATCGGGCCGGCGCGGGTTTTCATCCAGAAGGGCTGGTCATCGGCCGGCCAGTCCATGACATAGGTGAAGCCCGCCTCGCGCAGCAGATCCAGCGTGTGCGGCGATTGCGCGATGTAGGGGCCGAGCCAGCCGCGTGGCGCGACACCGGCGTGGTGTGCCAGGCGGTCGCGCGATTCCTCGATCAGCCGGCGCTCATCCTCTTCCCAGAGAATATCCTGGCGTTCGGAATTGGTGCGGCCATGGCCGATGAATTCATCGCCGCGCGCGCGCAGGGCGGGGGCGATTTCCGGGCAGGCATCCAGCACCGCGGAATTGCAGTTATGCGCGGACGGGATGCCCAGCTCATCCAGCAGGTCCAGCAGGTTCCACAGGCCCACGCGGTTGCCATAGTCGCGCCAGGCATAGGCGCGCTGGTTCTGCACCGGCGAAGGCCCGGTCACGTCGCTGCCCAGGCCCTGGCGATAGGCGAAATGCTCGATGTTGTTCACCACCGTCAGCGCCAGCCGCGCCCCGTTGGGCCAGCTGTAATCGGGGCGGGTGGGGATGGCGCTGTGGGTGTAGCGGTGGTGCGCGGGAAGCTTCATGGCGCCAAGGGTGGCATGTCCGTCATGGCGCGCAAGCCGTGCCTCAATCCGCGAATTGCCCCGCCGCCACGATCAGCGGGCGCAAACGCCCGATTTCGCTGGCCAGGAATTGCGCGTGATGCGCGGGCGTGGCCTCGGCATCGGTCGCGACCGTGGTCAGCGTTTCGGCGAAGCGCTGCTTCAGGCGCTCATCGGCAAGCGCCACGCGCATCGCGCGCGCCAGGCGCTCCTGGATCTCGGGCGGCGTGCCGGCGGCGGCGTAGAGGCCGTGCCAGGCGGACATGATCAGGTCCAGGCCCTGCTCGCGCGCGGTCGGCACATCGAAGCCCGGAATGCGCTGCGGCAGCGTGACCGCATAGGCGCGGATGCGGCCATCGCGCACGAAGGGTGCCGCGACGGTTGCCTGCTCGCAGGAGATGTCGAGCCGGCCGGCCATCATTTCCGTCATCGCCGGCGCGCTGCCGCGGAAGACGATGGTGGTCGCACTGCGCCCGGCCGCGTGCTGCAGCAGCATGCCGCAGAGCTGGTTGGACCCGCCCAGCCCGCTATGGCCCAGGTTCAGCCGATCGCCCTGTTCGCGCAGCGCGGCGATATAGCCGGCCAGGTCGCGCGGCGGGAAATCCGGCCGCGCCACGAAGGCCATGCCGGTGTGCGACACGACACCCAGCGGCGCCAGGCCGCGCTCGATGCTGAAGGGCAATTGGCGATACAGCGTGGCGGCGGCCGCGAGCCCGATATGGTGGATCAGCAGCGTGTGCCCATCGGGGCGGGACTGCGCGACGCGCGCCGCGGCGATGGTGCCGCCCGCGCCGGTCACGTTTTCCGCCGCAACCGGCTGGCCCAGTTCGCGCGACATGCCCTCGGCCAGCAGGCGCGCGATCATGTCGGTGGGGCCGCCGGCGGCGAAGGGGATCAGGATGGAGAGCGGGCGGCTGGGGAAGCCCTGCGCGCGCGCGACGAAGGGGGTGGCGATGGCGGCGCCCAGCAGCGCGCGACGTTGCGTGTTCATGGTCGTCTCCCGTTTCCACGGATCATGCCTTGGAAGACGCGGCCGCGCTACAGGTCAGTTGGCGCCGCGTATTGCGGCGACGACGGCAGCCGTGACCTCGGCCGTGGTGGCGGTGCCGCCCACATCGCGCGTCAGCACGCCATCGGCGCAGACCTGCTCGACCGCGGTAATCAGCCGGCGGGCGGCGGCGTCTTCGCCCAGATGTTCCAGCATCATCGCCGCCGTCCAGAAGGTGGCGACCGGGTTGGCGATGCCCATGCCCGTGATGTCGAAGGCCGAACCATGGATGGGTTCGAACATCGACGGGTGCCGGCGCGAGGGGTCGAGATTGGCCGTCGGCGCCACGCCCAGGCTGCCGGCCACGGCACCGGCCAGGTCGGACAGGATATCGGCGTGCAGGTTGGTGGCGACCACGGTGTCGATGCTGCGCGGGTGGCGGACCATGCGCGCGGCCATCGCGTCCACCAGCTCCTTCTCCCAGGTGACGGTGGGGAATTCGCGCGCGACCTCGGCGGCGATCTCGTCCCACAGCACCATGCCGTGCTTCTGCGCGTTGGATTTGGTGACGACGGTCAGCAGGCGGCGCGGGCGGCGGGCGGCGATCTCGAAGGCGGTGCGCATGATGCGGGTGACACCGGCGCGGGTGAAGATGGCGGTTTCGGTCGCCACCTCCTCGGGGTGGCCGCGATGGGCGCGGCCGCCATGGCCGGCATATTCGCCCTCGCTGTTCTCGCGCACGATCACCCAGTCGATGTCGCCGGGCGCCACATCGCGCAGCGGGCTGGTCAGGCCGGGCAGGACGCGGGTGGGGCGGATATTGGCGTATTGGTCGAAGCCCTGGCAGATGCGCAGGCGCAGGCCCCACAGCGTGATGTCATCGGGCAGTTCGGGGTCGCCCACGGCGCCGAAGAAGATGGCGTCGAAGCGCTTCAGCGTGTCCAGCCCGTCCTCGGGCATCATGCGGCCATGGGCGCGGTAGTAGTCGCTGCCCCAGGGCAGGTCCTCCACATCGAGCGCGAAATCGCCGGA
>JAIXVH010000020.1 GCA_027483125.1 Acetobacteraceae bacterium
ACGTCAAGCGCGCCGCCTCATCGTGAGGCGGCGCGCATCCTGCTTCACGGCGAATTCCGCGAAGCGCGCCAGCACATCCTCGGGCCAAGGCGCCACCTTGCGCGTAGCCACATCCACGCAAAGATACAGCACCTCGTTCATCGAGGTGGTCCAGCCCTCGGTGTAGTGGAACATGCGGTGCTCGACCATCAGCCGCTTGGCGTCGAAATCCAGCACGCGGCTTTCCGCCCCCAGCGGCTCGGGCTCCAGCATCTCCCGCTGGTAGTCGAGCCAGCTTTCCACCGCGAAAGTGGTCAAGCCACGCGCCCGCAATGCGTGGCCGATGTTCAGGAAGGGCCAGAGCCGATCCGTCTGGTAATCGAAGATCACCAGATAGAAGCCCATGTTCAGATGGTTGTTGCTGTCGCACCACTCGCGCTTCACACGCGCGAGTTCGCCCTTCCAGCGCAGCCAACCATCCACCAGTTCCGGCGTCTCGCCATCCTCGACAAACGGCATGCCTCAGTGGATCTCGTCGGACTTCGCCAGCGCATCCTTGAGCTTCGTGATATCGAAGCCCGGCGCGCGCGCCATGCCCAGGATCACCGCTTCCTTGCGCGTCAGCAGATCAATCGCCGCGGGCAATTTTGTGACGCAGTCATGCGGGATCACCACGGCGCCATGGCGGTCGGCATGGATCACCTGGTCATGCTCCACCGCCATGCCATGCACCGTCACCGGCCGCGCCCAATCCACCACATGCACCCAGGAATGCGAGGGGTTGATGATGCCGAGCAGTTGGAAGCCCGGCGCCAGCGCATCCAGGTCGCGGAAGGAACCATTGGTCACGCAGCCCTCGGCGCCGAGCCCCTTGTGCACCGCGCTGTTCACCTCGCCCCAGAAGGCGCCGGTTCCGGGCACATCATCCAGGTCCTGCAACACCACGATCGATGGCATGGCGGCCGCAGCCACATATTCATACCAGCCGATGCGCGCGGCGCGGTCAGCCTCCTTCGTGCGGCCCGAAGGGAACGCCGCGCGAATGGTCCCGACCCGCGCCAGGCCGCAGATCGGCTTCATCTCCGGGAAGGCGCATTGGAAGGGGCGCACGGTGAAGCCATGGGTGCGGCGCGCGGGCACCACCACTTCCAGCGCGTTGCAGATGGTGGGCGTATCCCAGGCCTTCAGCGCGTCCAGATCGGCGGCGGTGAACGGGTATGCGGTCATGGCGTTTCTCCTCGGCGCGCAGTCTCGGCGCGGTGTCGCGCGCGGTCAAACCCCTCGGCCAGTCAGAAGCGGATCGCGGTGCGCAGCCCGGCCACCACCGCCCGCCGCCCCGGCACGCCGCCCGGATTCCACACATGCGTGAAGACCGGCTGCAGCCACAGGCCAGGCCGCAGCTCCGCGCGCCAGGTCAGTTCCAGGTTCATCTCGAAGCCGCGCGGCGGCGCAGTGGCCAAGCCCAGGCGCAGGGCATCGGCGTCGAAATCGCGCGCGGCGCGCGAGAAGCGGGCGAACATCAGGCTGGCACCCAGATCATCGGCCGGCCGGCCCGGCACCATGCCGCTGGCCACGAGCCCGGCATCGAAGAACAGCCCGATCAGCGAGCGGTCGGCTGGGGCGGCGGCGATGCGCCCGAAGGCGGTCAGCCCGCTGCCCGCATCACCGCCCGCGGGTCGGTAGAGCTGCTGCTCGGCCACCGCATAAAGGCCCCAGGCGCCGCGCAGCCGCCGCGCCAGCCCGCCCGCGCCGGGATCGGCCAGCAGCCCGCCATTCTGCGTCAGGCGCAGATGGTCGAAGCGGCCGAGATGCGCCCAGCCGCCGAGCCGCACCGCACCCGCAAGCCCGGTATCGGCATCCTCCCGCTGCCAGGCGATGCGCGTTTCGGCCAGGATCAGCGCCGGGTCCTGCAGGCGGAAATTCAGCCCGTGGCGGTTGCGCAGCTGCTCATCGCCCGCGCCCTTGCCGGCGGGGTTGCCGTTCAGCACCGCGACCTGGAAGCGATGCCGCGGCGTGGGCTCAATGCGCAGCAGCGCACCCGGTGTCGCCAGCGGAAAGGCAGGCCCGCCCGAGGGCAGGTTCAGCGCGCTGATGGTGGGCCAGTCGCTCTGCAGGAACAGCGCCTGGATGTCGGCGAAGAAGAATTCCACATCCGCCGCGAGCTGCCCCAGCCGCAGCGCCGCGCGCCCGTCGAACAGCGATTGTTCGAGCCACAATTCCGACAGTCGCGCAGTGGGCACGCCCTCGATCGCGGCGATGGTGTTCACCCCGCCCACCAGGTCGCGGCGGATGCGGCCGCTATTGTGGATGATGAAGCCATTGGCGAAGAAGCGCAGGCCCCGCAGCCCGGCCAGCCGCTCCATATCCGCCGCCACCGCAGGTTCCAGCAGGCCCTGGTTGATCACGCCGCGGCGCCTGCCGCCGGCGAGATTGGCCAGCAGATCGGTCCGGTACCACAGGTTGTAGGTCACGCCGCGCTCGGCGAGCCAGCGCCGGTGGCCGAACAGGTCCCCATTGCCCGGCAACAGCCGCGCGATGGAGGCCAAGGGCAGTCCATCGGGGCCATATTCGGGCTGGTCGGCCAGCGCGAGCCCAGGCAGCAGCAGCAAGAGCAACAGCAGTCGCGCCATGACAATCCTTCCAACCTCCTGCCTCTCGTAGACCGCAGCGGCACGCCATGCCATGGCAGCGGGATGACACATGCCGAACCCGGCTGGGCGGCCGCCGCGCGCGCCGGGCTGTTCGCGCTGGAGCCGCGCTTCGCTGCGATCGAAACGCGCGCCGGCCCGCTGCCCTGGCGCCGGCGTGCGCCGGGGTTTCCCGGCCTGCTGCGCTGCATTTGCGGCCAGATGATCAGCCAGGCGGCCGCCGAATCCATCTGGGCCAGGCTCAACACCATCGAAGGCGCGATGGAGCCTGCGCGCTTCGCGCTGATGGATGATGCGCTGCTCTGCGGCGTGGGCGGCCTGTCGCGCCCCAAGGCCGCGCATGCGCGCAGCGCGGCACAAGCCATCATCGATGGCCGCATCGCGCCCGGGCGCATCGCGGCTTTGGATGACGCCGCGGCGCTGGAGGCGATTCGCGCCGTGAAGGGCCTCGGCCCCTGGACGGCCGCGATCTACCTGCTTTTCGCCGAGGACCGCGCCGATATCTTCCCGCCCGGCGATGTCGCACTCGCCGCGGGTGCGGCGCATCTGCTCGACCTGCCGGCACGGCCCGAACCGCGTGCGCTGGTGGAACTGGCCGGCGCCTGGGCACCGCACCGCTCCATGGCCGCGCGGCTGCTATGGCACCATTGGCGCCACGCCACCGGCCGCGCCGCCGGCGAGGCTTGACCGCGCGCCGCGCGCGCACACAACTGCGCTGATGTTCCCGGCCTCGATCATCGCGACACCCGCGCCGCCCATCCCCGCCGTGCGCGCCTGGGCCGCGCGCTATGCCGGCGCGGCGCCTCTGCTGGATGTGACGCAGGCGGTGCCGGGCTATCCCGCGCATCCCGAACTTCTGGCGCGCATCGGTCGCGCGGCGGGTGACGCCGCCTTCGCAGGCTATGGCGCGATCGAGGGTGATGCCGAGTTGCGCGCAGCCTTCGCCGCCGATGTCGCGGGCTTCTATGGCGCGCCCATCACGCCCGACCAGGTCGCCATCACCGCCGGCTGCAACCTGGCCTTCGCCATGGTGATGGCAACCCTCGCCGGGCCCGGTGCGCGCGTGGGCCTGCCCACGCCCTGGTATTTCAACCACCAGATGACGCTGCTGATGCAGGGCGCGGTGCCCGTACCCATCCCCTGCCGCGCGGAGGACGGATTCATCCCCGACCCCGCGCGAATCGCGCCGCTTCTGGACGGGCTCTCGGCGCTGGTGCTGGTCAGCCCCAACAACCCCACCGGTGCCATCTACCCGCCCGAGACCCTGCACGAGATCGCCGCCCTCTGCCGCGCCCGCGGCGTCTGGCTGGTGCTGGACGAGACCTATCGCGACTTCCTGCCAGGTGCGGCGCCGCATGCGCTGTTCAGCGCGCCGGATTGGCCGGCGCATCTCGTGCATCTGTACAGCTTCTCGAAGGCCTATTGCGTGCCGGGCCACCGGTTGGGCGCGGTGGTGGCCGGAGGGGCTGCGCGCGAGGCGCTGATGAAGGCACTCGACTCTTTTCAGATCTGCCCCGCCCGGCCGGCGCAGGCGGCGCTGTCGTGGGGCGTGCCGGCGCTGGCCGAATGGCGCGCGGGCAACCGCGCCATCATGGCCGAACGCGCCGAGGCCGCGCGTGCCGCACTGTCACAGGTGCCGGGCTGGCGGCTGGATTCGCTCGGCGCCTATTTCGCCTATCTGCGCGTGCCCGAGGATGGGCCGGATGCGCTGGCAGTGGCGGAAAAGCTGGCGGTGGAACGCGGGCTGCTGTGCCTGCCCGGCCCCTTTTTCGGTCCGGGGCAGGCGCGGCATCTCAGGCTGGCCTTCGCCAATGCGGATGTGCCGCGGATCCGCCAGATCCCGGCCCGTCTGGCGTGAGCGCAACGGACAGCACATCGCGCGCCAGGTGCGGCTCGGCCACGCCATCCACGAAGATGACGTCGCCCGAGGCATTCGCCGTGCGCAGCGGCAGGATGCACTGATAGGCGGGCGATACATACCATGCCTCCAGCGCCGCGCGGTGCGGGAAGGCGATGATGATCAGGCTGCCCTCGGGCCACTGGCCCTCCATCCGCGTCAGCGGATCGCCATGCACCAGGAAGCGGCCGCCAAACGGGGCCAGCGTGGCGTCGATGGCCTCAAGATAGGTGACGATGGGCGGACCCATCGTCACCTGGTGCAACTGCGCGATGGCGTAGCTCGTCATCATCCTCAGGCCCGGGCCGGCCCACCCTGCCGCGCGCGGCGCAGGGCGACGAATTGCAGTTCGACGAACAGCGCTACCACCACGGCCTGCGCAATGATGAAGCCGGTGCCGAGCGCGGTGGGCTGCACCCAGCCCAGCAGCAGGAGTGCGGCGCTCTCGATCACCCAGAGCGCGTTGATCGCGATCACCGCCCAGACCGCCGCGGACGGCATGGCGGGCTTGGCGCCAAGCCAGGCAACAAGGGCGGCATAGGGCAGGAGGAACAGCCCGGCTGCGAGCAGAAGCGGCTGCGGCAGACCAAGCAGGGCCGACAGGGGGCCGGCGGCCGCTGCCATCAGCAGCCCGGTGGCCGCGCTGGCGGCCGCGTCACCGAGCAGTGCGACGCGCAGGAACGGGGTGCTGGCAATGTGGTTCGACATGATGATCTCCTCTCGTGGCAGTTCGCGGATGATCCTCGATCGGCCAGGCACAGGTCGATTAAGCGCGAGGTAATTGGATCGCCCTTGGCTTTGCGCGATGCTGCGCCAATGAGCCTGGCCACCACCCACCCCACCCGCGCCGCCGGCGCGCTGCTGCGCGAGTGGCGGCAGCGGCGGCGCCTGTCTCAGCTGGAGTGCGCGATGGAGGCCGAGATCAGCCAGAAGCATCTGAGCTTCGTGGAGAGCGGCCGGTCGCACCCCAGCCGGGAGATGGTGCTCCACCTCACGGAACGGCTGAACGTGCCGCTGCGCGAGCGCAACGCGATCATGCTGGCGGCAGGCTATGCTCCTGTGTTTCCCGAGCGCGGGCTGGACGACCCGGCACTGGCGCCGGCGCGCGCGGCGATCGATGCCATCCTCCGCGGCCATGAACCTTATCCGGCCTTGGCGGTGGACCGACGCTGGACGCTGGTCAGCGCGAACCGGCCGGTGGCGCGACTGCTGGGGCTGGTGGCTGATGCCGCGCTGCTGGAGGCACCGGTCAATGTGCTGCGCCTCTCGCTGGCGCCCGGCGGGCTCGCGCCGCACATCGTCAACCTGGCCGAATGGCGCGGCCATGTGCTGGAGCGCCTGCGCCAGCAGGTGAGCCTGAGCGGCGATCATGCGCTGGCGGCGCTGCGGGCATCGCTGATGCGCCTGCCCGGGCCGGAGGCCACCGAGGGGCCGCAGCCGGTCAATACGTTGGGCGGTGTCGCGATGCCGCTGATGCTGCGCACGCCCGCGGGCGTGCTGTCCTTGATCTCGACCGTCACGGTATTCGGCACGCCGGTGGATGTGACGCTGTCCGAACTGGCATTGGAGACGTTTTTTCCAGCCGATGAGCAGACGGCGGCCGCATTGCGCGTGCTGGCGGCGACACCATGCACCTGAATCATGCCGCGTTCACACGCGTGCACGCCGCATGCGCAAGCCCTTTGTTGAGACCGGACAACTCGGCCTACTGACGAGCGCGCCTCAACGCATCCCGGTCTAGACGCGCGCACGCCAGCATGGCATCGAATGCACCGGCGCGGGTGTGGTGGAATGGTAGACGCGACGGACTCAAAATCCGTTTCTGGCAACAGAGTGTCGGTTCGAGTCCGACCTCCCGCACCAATCCCTACACAGGCACATCACCCGCCAGCGTGATCCGGTGCATCAGGCGCCGATGCCCGTGATAGTCGTTGATCGGGTAGTGCAGGCAGGTGCGATTATCCCACAGCGCCAGGCTGCCCGGCGCCCAGCGGAATCGGCAGGTGAATTCCGGCTTCACGCAATGGCGGAACAGGAAGCCCAGCAGCTCCGCGCTTTCCTCCTCGCTCATGCCCTCGAATCGCGCCGTATGGCCCGCATTCACATAGAGCCCGAGCCTGCCCGTCTCGGGATGCGTGCGCACCACCGGATGCAGCGATTCATACTGCTTGCGCGCGTCATCGCGCGCGCTGTCCTTCAGGCGGTCCTCGCGCGTTTTGGACACATCGGCCTTCGCACTGCTGTTCACCGCGCGCAGCGGCCGCAGCATGGCCTGCATGGCCGGCGACAATGCCTCCCAGGCGGCGCTCAGCGAGGCGAACATGGTGTCCCCGCCAGCCGCCGGAACCTCTCGCCCAAGCAGCATGGTCGCCATGGGCGGGGCATCCAGATAGGCGGTGTCGGTGTGCCAGACGCCGCCGAAATTCACCCGTTCATGCGGCAGCTTCAGCACCTGGATGATTTCGGGGAAGCCCTCGATTCCCTTCACGAAGGGGTATTCGACCGGCTGGCCGAAGCGCCGCGCCACGGCCAGGAACTCGCCGGGCGAGAGATCCTGGTCGCGGAAGAACACCACGCCATGCGCAAGCCAGGCCGCCCTGATCTCCTGCACCAGTGCCTCGGGCATCTGGCCCGACAGCGTGACGCCGCCGAGTTCGGCGCCCACCGCGCCTGACAATGTCGTGATCCGCATGGCTGTCTCTCCCGCCGCGCAGCGTGGCGCGGCGCAACCCGCGCGGCAAGGCAGTCAGATGTCCGACTCCTGACGTCGCAATTGCGGAATATTAAGCTCCACCCCACACGGAAGCAGGATCATTACGGTCATTCTCCGAAAGCCGTCCTCCGGCGCGCGGGTCCCAAGCCCCGCACCTGGGTTCCACGGCGTTCGGTGGGGGCTATTCCCGGCAAGCTCCCGCCAAACTGGCTGTCTCCCGGCGGCCACGCCCTGATCGCGGTGACGCGATCAGGGCGTTTCTTTTTGGCTGCGGAGCAGCCAGTTATTTTCGTGCGCTCAAGCGCCGGGCGGCGTCGCAACGAATCGTGCGACCCGCGGCTTTGGCTACCGCCGCGCAACGGGCGCACCAAGCGGAAATGCCTTATGGGCGGCGCCGGCCGCCGTGCGGCCGGATTCTCGTCCGGCGCGTCAGTCCTCGGCCGTCGTTCAGGGCCCCGCGTTCAGCCCCGCCCGCAGCGCCCTGCCCTCCTGGCTCTGCTCATCGATCAGCCCCTCGCGCAGGAACAGGTCGATCAGCACAAGGTTCACATTGAACTTCACATCCTGCGTCTCGCGCACGCATTCCAGCAGTCGCGCCGCCGGCCACAGCTCGAATCGCTCCACCTCGTCATCATTGGGCCGCGGCACAAAATCTTCGGGCAGGTCGATGTCGAAGACATGCAGCACATCCCGCCGCAGCCCTTCCGGATTGGTCAGGATATAGCTGATGCGCCCGGTTCGTCTGGCGCAGGCGGCCAGTTCCGGCGCCATGCCCGCCTCCTCATCGGCCTCCTTCACCAGGCATTCCAGCGCCGAGAGCCCCGCCGGCATCCCGCCCGCGACGATATTGTCCAACTGCCCCGGTGCGACCGCCTTGTCGCGCGCGCGCACGCCCACCCACACATGCAGCCCATCGGCGCGGCGCACCAACCCGTTCAGATGCACCCCTTGCCCGATCACGCCGAAGCACGGGATGGCGCCACGATCCAGGGTGGCGAGGACCGGCCCCTCAGCCTCCGGCCGGACATCGAACATCTCGCCACGAATGCGCAGAAAGCCCCGATCGGCCAGATGGCCGGCCAGGCGTTGCAACGCGATGCTGGCCTGCGCGCCGCCACGCAGCCGCCCGGCCAGCGACACACCGCGCCCGTCGAAATGCACATCGCGCGGGAAGAAGGTCAGCGCCTGGACCACCTCGGGCATGATCCAGCCGACATGTTCGCCCTGGATCAGGAAGGGCAGCCGTGGCGCGGGGCTCGGGGTATTGTTGCAGGCCTGGAGGTGGCGGAAGAGGTCGGGCATGGCGCGCTTATCGGGCGCGCGCGTGCCGCACTCAATCCCGGCGGTCCGGCAGGATGCTGAGGGTCGGCGGCGCGGGCTGTGAGGCGCCGGGCGCGGGGGCGGATGCTGGCACCGGCGTCAGCGTCAGCCAGGTTGCCAGCAGCGAGGGCCATAGGGCGGTTCCGGTCATCGCTTACCTCCGTGTCGTGAGGCATAGGAACAGCCGCATGTGGCGCGTCTGTGGCGGTGTTGTGTCGGAAGGTTACCCGCCGCGCGCCCCGGTGGCGGCCAGGATGGGCAGCCAGCGCGCCTGTTCGGCGGCGAGGAAGGCGGCATGGTCGCCGGCCAAAGCCTGCAGCCCGGCGGCCGTGTAGCGCTGCCGCACATCGGCTTCGGCCAGCACCGTCGCCACCGCCGCGCGCAGCCGCGCGACGAAGGGCGCGGCCAGCCCCGCCGGGCCATACATGGCCTGCCAGGATGAGGCGTCATAGCCGGGCAGTGACGCACCCAGCACCGGCAGCGCCGGCAGCATGGCCGAGGGCGCGGCCGAGGTGACGGCCAAGGCGCGCACCCGCTGGTCTGCGGCCAGCGGCGCGATCAATGTCTGGCTGTCGAGCATGAAATCCACGCGGCCGGCGACCAGATCCGTCACCGCCGCCGGCGTGCCGCGATAGGTGATGACCTCAAACTCAACGGCACCGAGCTTCTTCAGCAATTCGCCCGCCAGATGCGAGGCTGCGCCAATGCCCGTGGTGGCAAACCGCGCCTGGCCGGGGCGGGCGCGCAGCCAGGCCAGGAAGGCCGGAACATCCGGCGCGGGCACGCCGGGATGCACCGCCAGCACGAAGGGCTGCTGGCCGAGCAGGGCGATCGGCGTGAAGTCGCGCACCGGGTCGATGCCGGCATCGGGGTAGAGTGCTGGAATGACGGCATGCGCCGCACCCGTGACCATCAGCGTCTGGCCATCCGGGGCGGCGCGCGCCACCGTCCGCGCGCCGATCACGCTGCCCGCGCCGGGCTGGTTCTCGATCACCAGCGAGGCACCGAGTTCACGGCCAAGCGGCTCGGCGATGATGCGCGCCACGACATCGATGATGCCGCCGGCCGCGAAGGGGACGACCACGCGAATGGGGCGCGCCTGGGCGAGCGCAGGCGTGGCCAGCAACAATGGCAGGGCGCGGCGATTGATCATTCGGCCCGAATTCCAGCACGCTGGATCACCGCCGCATAGCGCGCCGCGTCATCGCGCAGCAGCCGCGCCGCATCGGCCGGCGTGCCGCCACCCGGGATGAACCCGGCATCGATCACCCGCCTGCGCAGCCCGGGCTCCGCCAATATGCGGTTCACGGCCTGGTTGATGCGCGCCACGATCGGCTCGGGCGTGCCGGGCGGTGCGATCACCATGTACCAGACATTGGCGTTGAAGCCCGGAAAGCCGCTTTCGGCCACGCTCGGGATATCGGGCAGCCATTCCACGCGCTCGGGCATGGTGGTGGCGATGGCGCGCACGCGCCCGGCGCGGATATGCGGCAAATAGGTGGGCAGCGTATCGAAGGCGATGTCGATGCGCCCGGCCAGGATTTCGTTCACCGCCTGGCCAGTGCCACGGAAGGGGATATGCGCCATGCGCAGCCCCGCCTGGAAGGAGAGCGTCTCCGCCGCCAGATGCTGCTGCGTCATCACCCCCGATGACGAATAATTCAACACCCCCGGATTGGCCCGCGCATGCGCCAGGAACCCCTGGAAATCCCGCACCGGTGAGGAGGCCGGCACCACGCCCACCAGCGGCACCGTGCCCGCCAGCGCCACCGGCAGCTGGTCGCGGATGATGTCGAAGGGCGGCGGGTTCATCTGCGGCGGCACCACGGCGGAAGCACTCACCGTCGTCATCAGCAGCGTGTAGCCATCGGGACGCGCGCGTGAGACCAGGCCCGCGGCCAGCGTGCCCGAAGCGCCGGGCCGGTTTTCCATCGCGATGGGCTGGCCCAGCTCCTCCTGCAATTGCGGCTGGATGGCGCGGGCGATGATGTCGGTGCCGCCACCAGGCGCGAAGCCGATCAGCATGGAGATGGGCCGTGAGGGCCAGCTCTGCGCCGCCGCCGGCAAGGCCAGGGCGGGTGCGGCCAGAAGGGCGCGACGATACAGCATGACGTGTTCTCCCGGTATTTTGCGCAAACTCTGCGGCGCAATCGCGGGGGCGTCCAGATACTTGCCCCCATGCCGCCGCAATCCCAGCTATGATGCAGCCCTCGGAGGCCCCCATGCGTCACGCACTCCTGCTCGCTCCCCTCGCCTTTCTGGCGGCCTGCGCCCCGGTGATCCCGGGCGGGCCCAGCATCGTCGCGCTGCCGCAGGGCGGCACGGATTTCGGCCTGTTCCAGCAGCAGGACTTCAGCTGCCGACAGCAGGCCTCGGCCAGCATCGGCTTCAACCAGCCAGGCATCGCGGGCGCGCAGGCTGGCGCGGCCAGCGCAGCTCTGTCGACCGCGGCGGGGGCAGGTATCGGTGCGCTGCTGGGCGCGGCATCGGGCAATGCGGGCGCCGGAGCGGCGATCGGCGCGGGCGTGGGCGCGCTGACCGGCACCAGCATCGCGAACCAGCAGGCACAGGCGACCAGCTGGGGCCTGCAGCAGGCCTATGACACGACCTATGCGCAATGCATGGCCGCCGCCGGGCATCTGATCCAGTCGCCGCCGCAGGTGGTCGTCGCGCAATCGCCCTTTTATGCGCCGCCGCCGGTGGTGTTTGGGCCGAGCGTGGGCTTTTACGTCGGGCCCCGATGGGGCTGGGGCCGGCCCTATTACGGGCCGCGCTACCGGCGCTGGTAGGTCAGGTTCCGGTCCAGCGCGCGGGGCGGCGCTCCAGGAAGCTCTTCACGCCTTCGGCGAAATCGGCGCTGCCGAAGCACATGGTCACCAGGTCATCGCCATGGGTGGCGCGCGCGGATGCCGTCAGCCGGCGCAGCGCCTGCTTGGTGGCGCGCAGCGTCAGCGGCGCATGGGATGCGAGGGTGGCCGCCAATTCGGCGGCACGCGCCTGTAGCGCAGCATGGTCCGGCAGGATCTCGGAGAGCAGGCCAGCCGCCTGCATCTCGGGCGCTTCCATCAGGCGGGCGGTGAAGATCAGGTCGGTCACGCGCGCGGGGCCGATCAGCGCCATCAGCCGTGCATGGTTCACCATGGACAGCGTGTTGCCCAGCGTCTTGGCGATGGGGAAGCCGAAGCGGGCATTGGCCGCGCCAATCCGCAGGTCGCACACCGCCGCGATGGCGGCACCACCACCCGTGCAGGCGCCGGAAATCGCGGCGATGGTCGGCTTCTGGCAATCCTCGATCGTGGTCAGGATGCGATCGATCTTGGCTTCGTAGCCGAGCGCGTCCTCGGGGGTCGAAAAATTCACGAATTGCGAGATGTCGGTGCCCGCCGCGAAGGCCTTTTCGCCCGCGCCGGTGATGACGATGGCGCGCACAGCGGGGTCGTCATTCGCGGCCCGGCAGATGCCGGCCAGGCCCTCATACATCGCGAAGGTCAGCGCATTGCGCGCCTGCGGCCGGTTGAAGGTGACGAAGGCAATGCCATCGCGATTTTCGTGCAGGAGTTCCATGGACGCAGTCTTGCCGAGGCGCGGCTGCGGTGGAAGATGGCCCGATGAAGATCACCCGCATCCGCCAGGCCGTCGCACCCATCAGCAGCGCCATCGCCAATGCCTATATCGATTTCTCGAAGATGACGGCGAGTATCGTCGCCGTCACCGTGGAAGGCGATGGCCGTTCCGCCACCGGCTTCGGCTTCAATTCGAACGGCAGGTATGCCCAGGAAGGGTTGCTGCGCGAACGCTTCATCCCGCGCCTCGAAGGCTGCGAACTGCCCATCCATGCCGATGGCGGCTTCGAACCCGCCCAAGCCTGGGCGGCGATGATGAAGAACGAAAAGCCCGGCGGGCACGGCGAACGCTCGGTGGCGGTCGGCGTGCTGGACATGGCGCTGTGGGATGCCTGCGCGAAGCTCGCGAACAAGCCGCTGTGGCGGCTGCTGGCGGACCGCTTCCATGGCGGCGAGGCCGAACCTTCCACCTGGATCTATGCCGCTGGCGGCTATTACTACCCGGGCAAGGGCGTCGACGAGTTGCTCGAGGAAATGCGCCGCTATCTGGGCCTCGGCTATTCCGTCGTGAAGATGAAGATCGGCGGCGCGCCAGGCACGCCGCTGAAGGAAGCACTGCGCGAGGACATCGCGCGCATCGAGGCCGTGCTGGGCCTGCTGGGTGGCGATGGTTCACGCCTTTGCGTGGATGTGAATGGCCGCTTCGGGCTGCATGCGGCACTGGCCTATGGCGCCGCGCTGACACCCTATGCCCTGCGCTGGTACGAGGAACCGCTGGACCCACTCGACTTCTCGACCCATGCGACATTGGCGGAACACTACCCGCACCCGATCGCCACGGGCGAGAACCTGTTCAGCATGGTCGATGCGCGCAACCTGATCCGCCATGGCGGGCTGCGGCCTGATCGGGATGTGCTGCAATTCGACCCCGCACTCTCCTACGGGCTGGTGGAGTATCTGCGCACACTCGACATGCTGCGCGCACATGGCTGGTCGCCGCGTCGCTGCGTTCCCCATGGCGGGCACCAATTCGCGCTGAACATCGCCGTGGGCCTGGGGCTGGGCGGCAATGAAAGCTACCCGGAGGTCTTCGCGCCCTTCGGCGGCTTTGCAGACGACACGCCGGTGCAGGACAGCCGCATCAGCATGCCCGATGCGCCGGGCATCGGGTTCGAACGCAAGAACGATCTCTACGCGGTGATGAAGGGGCTGCTGTAGCGCCCTACCCCATCTTCGCGAGCCCCTGTGCCAGGTCGGCCTTGAGGTCGGAGACGTCCTCCAGCCCGATATGGATGCGCGCCATCGGCCCGCCGAAATCGCCGGTGCCGGCGGTGCGGGTGATGAAGCCGGTGGTTGGCAGTGCCAGGGATTCGTAGCCGCCCCAGCTGGCGCCGATGCCGAACAGCGCGAGCGCGTTGATGAAGCGGAACACATCCTCCTGGGTGTAGCGCGGCTGGAACACCACACCGAACAGGCTGGTCGCGCCGGTGAAGTCGCGCTTCCAGATCGCGTGGCCCGGATGCGATGGCAGCGCCGGGTGCAGCACCTGCTTCACCTGCGGCTGCTGGGCAAACCACTCGGCCATCTCGATGCCGGATTTCTCCTGGTGCTTCATGCGCACCGACATGGTCCGCAGGCCGCGAAGCGCGAGCCACACATCGTCGGGCGAGGCGAACTGCCCCAGCAGCGAACCCGCGCCGCGGATGATCTGCCAGTCCTCATCAGTGTTGACGGTGACGCTGCCCAGCAGGATGTCCGAATGCCCGCCGACGTATTTCGTCAGCGCCTGGATCGACACATCCACGCCGTGCTGGAAGGGCTGGAAGATGCGGATGCCCCAGGTGTTGTCCATCAGCACCTTGGCACCACGGGCGTGTGCCGCGCGCGCGATGGCCGGGATATCCTGCATCTCGAAAGTGTGGGAGCCGGGGCTTTCGGTATAGACCACGCGCGTGTTCGGGCGGATCAGCGCGGCCATGCCGGCTTCATCCACACACGGGTCGTAGAAGGTGGTCTCGATCCCCCAGCCGGCCATCATGGTGTTGGCGATGTTGCGCGCCGGGCCATAGACGCTGTCGGGCATCAGGCAGTGATCGCCCGCCTTCAGATAGGCCAGCAAAGGCACCACCACGGCGGCCAAACCTGTGCCGACAATCATCGCGCGCTTGCCGCCCTCGACCTCGGCGATCGCGTCCTCGAAGGCGTAATGCGTGGGCCCGCCTTGCGTGCCGTAGGTCATGTACTGGTCCATGCGCTTCGCGGCGCCGTCGCGCCGCGTCTCGCAATCGGGGAACAGCACTGTCGAACCGCGATGCACGCCCGGGTTCACGAAGCCATGCACATGCGTGCCGGCGCGGCCCATGTGGGAGAGGCGGGTTTCGTATTTGTGGCTCATGCTGTGGCTTTCGTGGTTTCGGGGCGCTGCGCCCATTCGGTCCAGCTGCCGTCATAGACGGCGGGTTCTGCAAAGCCTGACTGCACCAGGCCGAGGGCGAGCACGCAGGCGGTCACGCCGCTGCCGCAGGAGGTGACGACAGGCCGCGTGCCATCCACGCCAGCGGCGGTGAAGATCGCGCGCAGGGCGTCAGCGCTTTTGATGCGCCCGTCAGGGCCGGCCATCTCGGACACCGGCACATTGGCTGCCCCTGGCATATGCCCCGAGGGCAGGCCCGCGCGCGGTTCCGGCGCCGTGCCATCGAACCGGCCCTTCGCGCGCGCATCCAGAATCAGCGCGCCGCCCTCAGACACGATGCGCTTCACATCGCCGATGCCGCGCAGCATGCCAGCACGGAAATCCGGCACGAAAACCGCGGGCGCGGCTGCCGCGGCGGGGCCTGATTCCACCGGCCGCCCCTCGCGCACCCAGCCCGGCAGGCCGCCATCCAGCACCGCCACCTGATCATGCCCGAACAGCCGCATCATCCACCAGCCGCGCGGGCTGCTGCGCAGGCCGTGCTGGTCATAGAAGACGATTCGCGATGCGTTCGACACGCCGAGCGCGCCCACCAGCTTCGCGAAGCGCGCGGGCGTGGGGACCATGTGCGGCAGGTCGGTATCCGGGTCGGCGATGGCGTCGATATCGAACATCCGCGCGCCCGGAATCCGCGTTTGCGCAAAGGCGTCGTGCTTGTTGCCTGGCTCCCCCGGGAGATAGGTCGAACAATCGAACACCACCACATCCGGCGCGAAGAGATTGCCGGCCAACCATGCACTGCTGACGACGTTATTCATGCGCCCTCCTCCAGCGTGACATACACGCGACGGTTTTGCTTGCCCTTGTTCTCGAGCTTGGTGACGAGCACGCGCCCGATCTCGGCCGTGCTTGCGACATGCGTGCCGCCGCAAGGCTGCAGATCCACATCGCCGATCCGCACCAGGCGGATGCGCCCGCCGCTGCGCGGCGGCTGCACGGACATGGTGCGCACCAGCTGCGGGTTCGCGTCCAATTCCTCCGGCGTGATCCAGCTGGTGGTGATCGGGTGGTCGGCGGCGACCAGCGCGTTCAGCGCCTCGGTCAGCGCCTCCTTGGTCGGCGGGTCGGGCAGGTCGAAATCCAGCCGCGAGCGATCGGCGCCGATCTGCCCGCCGGTGACGCCCGCACCTTTGATGAGGCTGCACAGCAGATGCAGGCTGGAATGCATGCGCATATGCCGGTGCCGCCGCGCCCAATCCAGCCGCGCCGTCACCACCGCGCCGACGGGCGGCAACACCGCGCCTTCGGCCGGCAGATGCAGCACCGCATCGCCCTCGCCCTTCACCGTATTGGCGACCGGCATCTCCCCGCCATCCCAGAGCAGCGCGCCGGTATCACCCGGCTGGCCGCCGGATTGCGCATAGAAATTCGTGGCCTCCAGCAGCACGCCGGCGGCATCGGCCGCCAGCACGCGCGTGGTTGCCTCGCGCAGATAGGCGTCATCGCGGAACAGAAGTGTTGTCATGAACCCCAAGCTTCGCGCAGCCGCGCGCGGTGATGGCGCAGCCACATCAGTGACAATGCGCAGGTGGCGTTGCGAATGCGCTGTTCGTCCAGCAGCGTGAAGGCGTCATCGGCGGGCATGGCGAGAAGGCGGATATCCTCATGCTCGGAGGCCAGGCCGAATGTGCCGCCCGCACCCGGCTCCAGCCGCACGCGGGCGCAGAACAATTCCACCGTCTCATCGCAGCCGCCCTGCATCAGCATGTAGCGGCCCATGCTTTCCAACAGGTCAGGCTCCAGCCCGGCTTCCTCGCGGGTTTCACGCAGCGCGGCGCCGGTCGGTTCTTCATGCGTCTCGCGCAGCCCGGCGATGCATTCGGTCATCACGGGTGGCATCCCGGCCGCCAATGCCGGCAGGCGGAATTGTTCGATCAGCGCCACCCGGTCCGACCAGGGATCATAAGGCAGCACCACCACCGCTTCGCCGCGCCGCCACAACTCCCAGGTCAGCTCGCCACTGCGCGCGCCATCGAAGCGTTCATAGGTGAAACGCACCACCTGCAACGGGAAGCGCCCGTTCCACGCGATCCGGTCTTCCCGCACGTCCAGGCCCGGATGCGCGGGCAGGGCTTGCGCCTTCTTCGGTCTGGCCATCATTCGGCGCAGACCGTAACGTCGGATGCAACGCCCGTCCATGAGCCAAGCCGCCCAACGCCGTCGTGCCATCCTGCTCGTGCTGGGCGCTGCCTTGCTGTTCTCGGGGGCGGCTGCCTGCGTCAAGGCGCTGGAGGGCGGCATTCCATTGGCCATGGTGGTGCTGTTCCGCAGCCTTTTCGCATTGCCGATCATGGTGCCGATCCTGCTGGCCAATGGCGGGTTGCGCGCGCTGCGGACCAGCCAACCGGGCGGCCACGCGCTGCGCGTCCTGTTTGGCCTGGTCGGCATGGCCGGCGCCTTCCATGGCTATGCGACGCTGCCGCTCGCCACCGTCACCGCGCTCGGCTTCACCATGCCGCTGTTCCTGACGCTGCTCTCCATCCCGCTGCTGGGCGAGCGTGTGGGCATCCGCCGATTTTCCGCGGTGCTCGTGGGCTTTCTGGGCGTGCTGGTGATGCTGCGCCCGGGCCTGGACGCGCCCGGAACCTGGTTCGATTACGGCTTCGTCCTGCTGGCCGCCTTGGGCTGGGCGCTGGCCATGATCACCATCCGCCGCATGGGCGAAAACGGTGAGCCGGGCGCTGCGATCGTGCTGTGGTTCGCCATTGGCGCATCTGTCGTGGGCCTGGCCTTCGCCCTGCCCGTCTGGGTCTGGCCGTCAGGCTGGCAATGGGTGCTGCTGATCGGCGCGGGGCTGGTCTCCGGCATCGCGCAACTTTTTATGACCGAGGCCTATCGGCGCGGCGACACCACCGTCATCGCGCCGTTCGAGTATTCTGGAATCATCTGGACCGGCATGCTGGGGTTCTTCATCTGGGCTGAAGCGCCGGATGGGTTTGATGCGCTGGGCATTGCCATCCTGGTCGGCTGTGGCCTTTACATCTGGCACCGCGAAGTGACGTTGGGCATCAAGCGCTGAGGCCGGCGCGAATGGCCGTGGCGGACGCCTTGTGCTGCCGCGCCGGCACGAAGCACCAGGCCGGCAGAGCGCCGGCCAGCACGGCGCCAGGCTTGCGCCGCGCACCGCGCAACACACTCGCCGCGCGACCACGCAGCCCCGCGCGCGTGGCACCGGGCCTGGGCAGCACCGCCATCGCCGATAGCCGCGCCAGGCGCAGCCAGCGCTGCCAGCGCGGCAATTGCGCCAGGTTGTCCGCGCCGATGACAAACACGAAGCGCACGCCGGGGAAGCGCCGCCGCAGCTTCGCCATGGTCATCCAGGTGATGCGCGTGCCGAGCCTGGCCTCCACATCCGAAGCGCGCAGCCGCGCCCCCTTCGCGATGCGCTCCGCCGAGGCCAGGCGCTGCGCAAACGGCGCCATGCCCTGCGCCGGCTTCAGCGGATTGCCCGGCGAGACCATCAGCCAGACCTCATCCAGCCGCAATGCGCGCAACGCCGTCTGCGCCACATGCCGGTGCCCGTCATGCGCCGGATTGAAGCTACCGCCGAGCAGCCCGACCCGGCCGCGAAAACCGCGCCCTCTCAATGCGATGTGGCGGGCATGCAGCGGTGCATCCGGTCTCCTCCCCGTTGCGCGCAGCCTATCGCCAGGGGGCGCGGCAAGGGAAGGTGGCAGCCGCCGCGCGGATCGTTATGATGCACCGATCGCGGCCGCAGAACGCCGCATCACGGGAGACGATCATGCTGCAACGCCGTTCGCTGGCCCTGGCGGGCCTTGCCATTTCCACACCCGCGCTGGCGCAGTCCGGCCCCTGGCCGAACCGACCGGTGCGAATCCTAGTGGGCTTTCCCGCCGGCGGCCCGACCGACCTGCCCGCGCGCCTGCTGCAGGAACCGCTGCAACGCGTCTGGGGCCAGCCGGTGGTGGTGGAGAACCGCCCCGGCGCCAGCCAGATCATCGCCAGCGAAGCCATCGCCCGCAGCGCGCCCGATGGCTACAACCTGCTGCTGGCGGCCAGCACGCACAGTTCCAACCCCGCCACCCAGGCGCGGCTGCCCTATGACACCATGGCGGATTTCACGCTGATCAACGTGTTGTATGGCTCGCCCACCGTGCTCTTCGTGCCGGCGCAATCGCCGCTGCGCGATGTGCGCGCGCTGGTCGAAGCGGCGCGGCGCCGGCCGGGCATGACCTTCGCCACCTCCGGCCCCGGCACTTCGGGGCATTTCGCGCAGGAGATGTTCGCCCGCCGCGTGGGTATCGAGATCACCCATGTGCCCTTCCGCGGCGCCGCCCCCGCCTTGCAGGAGGTGATCTCCGGGCGGATCGATGCCACCTTCTCGACCCTGGCGGGCGCCATGCCGCTGGCGCGCGAGGGACGGCTGCGCCCGATCGCTATCGGCGGGCCGCAGCGCGCGCCGGTCTTGCCCGATGTGCCGACGCTGGATGAACTCGGCATGTCGATTCCCGATACCAGCCCCTGGTACGGCTTCATCGGCCCCCGCGGCATGCCCCGCGAACTGGTCGAGAAGATTTCCAATGACAGCATCGCGCTGATCCGCGAACCCGCTTTGAACGAGCGCATCCGCGACACCGGCGGCATCCTGATCGCCGAGGGGCCGGATGCCTTCCACGCCCGGATGCTGCGCGAGATCGAGGAGAACCGGGAGATGGCCCGGGTGGCTGGGCTGACGCCATCCTGATGGGTTGCCCACAAAATACGGGCGGTAAATGCTTGCGCGAACCACCATATCTGGTATCCCGGCGCTTCGCGCCTCGATCGGGAGAAGACCATGGCTGACGGCATCAACCGGGATGAATTGCCCATCCGTTTCGACCTGTTGACCGCAAACCCGGTCTACAAGCCGTTCCGCTACCCCTGGGCCTATGAGGCGTGGCTGCAGCAGCAGCGCATCCATTGGCTGCCTGAAGAAGTGCCGCTGGCCGATGATGTCAAGGATTGGCAGAAGAATCTGAGCGAGTCCGAGCGGAACCTGCTGACGCAGATCTTCCGTTTCTTCACCCAGGCCGATGTCGAGGTGAATAACTGCTACATGAAGCACTATTCCCAGGTCTTCAAGCCGACGGAAGTGCTGATGATGCTGAGCGCGTTTTCCAATATCGAGACGGTACATATCGCCGCCTATTCGCATCTTCTCGATACCATCGGCATGCCCGAGGCCGAATACACCGCCTTCCTCAAATACAAGGAGATGAAGGACAAGTACGACTACATGCAGGCATTCTCGGTTGAGAACAAGGTCGAGATCGCCAAGACCCTGGCCGCCTTCGGTGCGTTTACCGAAGGGCTGCAACTCTTCGCCTCCTTCGCGATCCTGATGAACTTCCCGCGCTTCAACAAGATGAAGGGCATGGGGCAGATCGTCTCCTGGTCAGTGCGTGACGAGACGCTGCACTGCCTGTCCGTGATCCGGCTGTTCCGCACCTTCGTGCAGGAGAACCCGGAGATCTGGACCGAGGAGCTGCGCCGCGACCTCTACCTGATCTGCGCCACCAT
>JAIXVH010000298.1 GCA_027483125.1 Acetobacteraceae bacterium
TCGGCTTGTCTGGCGGTGCTGTTGCGCCCCTGCGGCGTTGGTCGCCTTGCCTGTGGAACCACCACAGGCTGCGGCGTCCGCCTTGCAGGGACGCAACAGCCCTCGCCAGCCAAGCCGGCAGGCTCCCCACACACGCTCCAATCGGGAAGGAAGCCATGCAGCCCTATAAAAGCCTGTTCGTGCTGGATGCGGCGCAGGGCATCGCCGGCCCCTATTGCGGCATGATGCTGGCGGCGATGGGCGCGGAGGTGGTGAAGCTGGAGCCGCCCGCGGGTGACTGGTCGCGCGGGCTGACCGCGCGCGACAATGGCCATTCGGTGATGAGCACGGTGTTCAACCGCGGCAAGCGCAGCATCATGCTCGACCTGTCCAAGCCGGAATCGCAGGCGCCGTTGCGTGCATTGGTGGAGCGCGCGGATGTGGTGCTGGAGGCCTTCCGCCCTGGTGTCGCCGCGCGTATCGGCCTGGGCGTGGAGGCCACGCGCGCGGACTGCGTGTATCTGTCCGTCTCCGGTTTCGGGCAGGGCGGGCCGCTGTCCGAACGGCCCTGCACGGATGGCGTGATGCAGGCCTTTTCCGGCATCGTTGCGCTGAACACGGGCGCTGACGGCGCGCCGCACAAGGTGGGCAATCTCCTGGTGGATGTGCACACGGGCATGAGTGCCTTCGCCGCCGTGCAGGCCGCGCTGGCGGACCGCGCGCGCGACACCTCGCCACGCCGCCGCGTGCTGGATGTGTCGCTGTTGCAGGGGGCTGCGTCACTGCTGGCGATCAACGTGGCGGAGGCCGGGCTGCTGGGCCGCATGCCCGCCGAACTGAACGTGCCCGCAGGCGCCTATCAGGCGCGTTGCGGCGCCTGGGTCATGGTGGCGCTGGTGCGCGAACAGGATTGGATCGATCTGGTGGGCGTGCTGGAAGCGCCGCAATTGCTGTCCGATCCGCGCTTCACGGATTTCCCGACGCGGGCTGCGAACAAGCCGGCCTTGCTGGAATTGCTGCGCGCGATCTTCGCGCAGCGCGATGCGGCCGATTGGGTGGCCGCGTTGCAAGCCAAGCGCCTGCTGGCGGACCGCGTGAACACCGTGGTGGACTGGCTGGCCGAACCACATGTGCAGGCGATCGGCGCTGCGCAGATGATGCAGCAGCCGGGCCTGGGCACGCTGCCGATGTCGCTGATTCCGGGGCTGGGGGCGCAACTCGCCGCGGCACCGGGCATCGGTGAGCACACCGCCGAAATTCTGGCCGAGATCGGAGCCACCGCATGACCCACCGCAATGCCCAGGGCCTGCCCATGACCATTGCCAGCGCCGAAGCCGCGCGCGGCTTCGATCATGTGGTGGAGGGCTTTCTGAAATACCGGCTGGATACGCCGCTGCGCCTGAAGGCCGCACTCGCGCTGGACCCGGCGGCGCCCATGCTGCACGCGATCAAGGCGGCGTTTTCGCTGTTGTCTTACAAGGTGGCGAACATGCCGGGGGCGAGCAAGGCGCTGGACGCGGCCGAAGCCCAGCCCGCGACCGCGCGCGAGGCCGCGCATATCGCAGCCCTGCGCGCCTGGGCGGGGCAGGATATGGCGCGCGCCCTGGCCATCTGGGAGGGTATCCTGGCCGATGCGCCGCATGATGTGCTGGCCTTCCGGCTGCATCATTTCTGCGCCTTCTGGCAGGGTCTGGCGCCGGTGATGCGCGATGTGGTGGAGCGTGTGATGCCCAGCTGGGACGCCCAGATGCCGGGCTATGGCGCGATGCTGGCATGCCGCGCCTTCGCCGCCGAGGAAGCGGGCGATTATGCGCTGGCCGAGCATGCCGGCCGCGCTGCCGTGGCGCTGGACCCGGCGGATCTATGGGCGATCCATGCCGTTGCGCATACGCTGGAAATGCAGGGCCGTCGCAGCGAAGGCGTGGAGTGGATCGAGGGGCTGCGGCCGCATTTCGCCGGCACCAACAACATCCAGCACCATGTGCTGTGGCACCAGGCGATGTACCACCTTGAGCTCGGCAACCATGCCGCCGTGCTGTCGCTCTACGATACGGGTTTCCGCAATCTGGCCAGCGAGATCACCCAGATGCAGCCCGATCTCTACATCGATTGCCAGAACGCGGCCTCGATGCTGTGGCGGTTGCAACGCCAGGGCGTGGATGTGGGCGCGCGCTGGGTGGAACTGGCCGAGAAGGCGGAAGCGCGAATCGGCGATGCGATGAGCGCCTTCACCCAGCCGCATTGGATGATGGCGCTCTGCGCGACCGGGCGGTTCGACGCCGCAGGCCGCATGCTGGATGCGCTGCGCGAGGCTGCGCGCGGCAACAGCCTGGAAGCGAGCACATTGCGTGACGCCGCGCTGCCGGTCTGCGAGGCGATGCTGCTGCACGCACGGGGTGATGCGGCCGCGGCGGTGCGCGCCATGCGGCCCGCGGTGCCAGTGATGCACCGCATGGGCGGCAGCCACGCGCAGCAGGATGTGCTGGAGCAGTTCTTCCTGGTGGCCGCGCGCGATGCCGGGGACGAGGCGGCGCAACGCATGCTGCTGGAGCGCGTCGCCGGGCGTTGGCATGTGCCGCCGGAACGTCGCGCGGGCTATGCGGATGTGGCGCGCGTGGTGCGCCACTGACACGATTGACGCGACCGATTCACCGCTTCGGCTGGTGCCTTCGCGGATCGGACGCGGTCACAGCATCGCCATGCCGCCATTGACATGCATGGTCATGCCCGTGGTCCAGCCGGCCTCATCGCTGGCCAGATAAGCCACCGCGGCCGCGACATCGGCGGCCTCACCCATGCGGCCCATCGGGATGCGGCCCAGGAGTGCGGATTTCTGCGCGTCGTTCAGCTTCTCGGTCATCGGTGTCGCGATGAAGCCCGGGGCCACCACATTCACCGTGATCCCGCGCGAGGCCACTTCCTGCGCGAGTGACTTGCTCATGCCCATCAGCCCGGCCTTGGCGGCGGCGTAGTTGGCTTGGCCCGGGTTGCCGGTGGCGCCGACGATCGACGCGATGGAAATGATCCGCCCCGAACGGCGCTTCATCATGCCGCGCAGGCAGGCGCGGGCGAGGCGGAAGGGGGCGTTCAAATCCACCTCCAGCACGGCGTTCCAGTCGGCGTCTGACATGCGCATGGCCAGGCCGTCGCGGGTGAAGCCGGCGTTGTTCACCAGGATGTCGAGCTTGCCTTCCGTGGCCTCCACGCCATCGACCAGCGCGGCCGGTGCGGCGGGGTCCGCCAGATCAGCCACCGCCACACGGCAGCGCCCGCCGAGCCCTTCGGCAACCGCGGTCAGCTCGGCCTCCCGCCTGCCGCTCAGCACCACATGCGCGCCTTGCGCATGCAGCGCCTGCGCGATGGCGATGCCGATACCGGAGGATGCGCCGGTGACCAGCGCCACCTTGCCGTCAAGCTTGAACATGGGTGTCTCCCGTCGCGCCGTCGAAGCGCTTCATCATGAAGTATCGCGCCCCGCCCGGCGGGCAGTCGGGCAATTCGCCGAATTGGCGATAGCCCTGCTTCTCGTAGAAGGGCCGCGCCTGGAAGCTGAAGGTGTCGAGATAGGCGCCGATGCAGCCACGCCCCGCGGCGTCCTGCTCCACCCTGCGCAGCAGTTGCGCGCCGAGCCCCTGGCGGCGCAGATCCTCGGGCAGCCAGAACATCTGCACATGCACCCAGGCGGCGTAGCAATGGGCCACGATGCCACCGGCCGGCCGTGTCTCGCCCTCGCGGAACACCGAAAGCTGGATCGGCGTCCAGCCATGCGGGCCGACATGCGGTGCGTTGAAGGCGCGGAAGCCTTCCGCCAGCACATCGTCCAAGCTGCCCGATGTGACCTCGATACGCATCAGAGCGACTTCAGGAAGGCTTCAATGTCGGCCGGCGTGCCAATGGCCATCGCGCTCGCCTCGGGCGCATTGCGCTTCATCAAGCCGGTGAGAACCTTGCCGGCGCCCGCTTCGATGAAGCGCGTGCAGCCCATGGCCACCATCGCGGCCACACATTCACGCCAGCGCACCGTGCCGGTGACCTGGGCCACCAGCAGCGCGCGAATCGCATCGGGGTCGGAGGCCTTGGCGGCGGTGACATTGGCCACCACCGGCGGGTTCGGCGCGCGCATGGTGGCGGCTGCCAGCGCTTCCTCCATCGCGCGCGCGGCGGGTTCCATCAGCGCGCAGTGGAAAGGGGCGGAGACGGGCAGGATCATCGCGCGCTTCACGCCGCGTGCCTTGGCAACTTCGACGGCGCGTTCCACCGCGGCCTTGTGGCCCGACAGCACGGATTGCCCGCCGCCATTGTCATTGGCCAGTTCCACCACCTCGCCCTGCGCGGCTTCGGCGGCGATCTCAGCGGCCAGATCGGCCTCGGCGCCCAGCAGCGCGGCCA
>JAIXVH010000036.1 GCA_027483125.1 Acetobacteraceae bacterium
CGCGCCAGTTCGGCGCAAAGGCCGGCCTGGTCCAGCGTCTCGCCACCCTCATTGCGGCGCGAGACATAGCGCGTGCGGCCCGGCCCAGCATCACCCGTAAAGTACCAGTGGCGCCAGGTGTGGGTGGCGAAGACATGGCCCTCGGCCGCGCGGGCGCGCCAGAAGGGCGCCCAGGATGCTTCCAGCTGGCGGTCGCCGCGATGGGTCTGTTCATTGGCGATGAACAGCGTGGCGCGCACGCCGCGGCGGCGCATGGCCTCGGCCAGCTGTTCGGCCTCGCGCGACCAGCCGGTGTCGATCGTCAGATACACCGTGGCGCGGCAGGATTGCGCGATGGCGGGCGTGGCAAGGCCAAGTGCCGCCAGCGCCAGGCCACGCCTGCCGATCATGAACCGGGGCCGGCGTTGGCGGCGGCTGCGCTCGGCGGCGGTGGCGGCTCGCCCCGGCGGCGGGGCGTGGCGCTGGGCCCTGGGGCCAGCACGGGTGGCGCGGCGATGACCGGCGGCGGCGGGCGGTACGGCGCGGCCTCGCCCAGCCGCGCGCTCAGCGGCTGCGGCAGCGGCCGGCTGCCGGAGACAGCGCCAGGCAGGATGGAGGCGAAATCCGCGCGCATCCCCTCGCGGCGCGGCATCACGAAGATGCCGTGTGGGCTGCGGCCGACGCGTGCCTGTTCCATGCTGCCGGTCCGCGGGTCGAGTACCGCGACGCGGCCGATCCAGCGCTGCGTGACCCACAGTCGCCCTTCGGGGTCGAAGGCGATGCAGTCGGGGCCGCCCTGCACATCGAAGCGGCGCACCACTTCCAGCGTCTCGGCATCGATCTGCCAGACGCCCGATTCCACCCGCGCGGTGGCGTAGAGGAAGCGCCCATCGGGTGAGGGCATCACGATATGCGCCCCGCGCCCCACTTCGAAGGCCGGTGTCACCGCCTGGGTCTCGGGGTCGATCTGCACGAACTGGTTGTTGCCCATCAGGCCGACCAGCAACCGGCCGCGATGCCAGATGATGCCTGCGGGGTCGGGGCCCACGCGCACGGTCCAGGCGGGTTCGCGGCGGCGCATGTCGATCGCCACCACCTCGCCGCTGCCTTGCAGCGTGACATAGACCATGCGGCTGTCAGGGCTGAAGGCGACGTGGCTGGGCTTGTCGGGTTGGCGCAAGCGCAGCAGCAGCGCCATGGTGCCGGCGTCATAGATGTCGATCTGGTCGCGCCGCAGGCTGGCGACCACCAGATAGCGGCCATCGGGGCTGTATTCGAGGTGATAGGGGTTGGAGATGCGCTCGCGCCGCAGCACTTCACCCGTGGCCGGGTCCATGAAGATCAGCTCATTGCCGCCGGAATCGCCGATCACCAGCGTATTGCCGTCAGGCGTCAGGACCAGGTGATGCACTTCGCGCAGCACGGGGATGCGGCGCAGTTCGGTGCGGTCGCGCGCATCGATCACGCTGATCGTGGCATCGCCGGAATTCAGCACATAGACGAGGTCCGCGCGGGCCGGCATTGCCAGCAGCGCGAGAGTGAACAGGATGATCGAACGCAGCATGGTGGGGGCCTGAAACGCCAGTGTGGGGGTGCTGATAGAACACAACACCCCGGTGGCAAACTCAAGGCGTTGCTGGGTCGAATCGCAACGAAACCCCATTCATGCAGTAGCGCTGGCCGGTGGGCGCCGGCCCGTCGGGGAAGACATGGCCGAGATGGCCACCGCAATTGGCGCAATGCACTTCCACACGCGTCATGAAGAAGCTGCGGTCGGTCTGGGTGCCGACCGCCCCTTCCAGGGGCGCGAAGAAGCTGGGCCAGCCGGTGCCTGATTCGAACTTCGTCGCGGCATCGAACAGCGCCGTGCCACAGCCGGCGCAGGCGAAGGTGCCGGCGCGCTTTTCGGCGTTCAGCGCGCTGGTGCCGGCGCGTTCGGTACCGTGCTCGCGCAGCACCTTGTAGGCGAGTGGCGAGAGCTCGGCCTGCCATTCGGCATCGGTCTTCTGGACCGGGAAGGTCTTGGCGGCGGGCTTGGTTCCGAACATCAGGCGGTGGCTTTCTTCAGACGGTCGGCGAAGGATTTGCGGAATTTCGCGACCTTGGGGGCGACGACGGCACGGCAATAGCCCTGCCAGGGATTCTTGGCGAAGTAATCCTGGTGGTAGGCCTCGCCCGGCCAATAGGTGACGGGGCCCGAGAGTTCAGTCACCAGCGGCGCGCCCCATATGCCGGAGGCTTCGATCTCGGCCATCACCGCGCGCGCGGTGTCCATCTGCGCGTCATCCTGCGCAATGATGATGCTGCGGTATTGCGGGCCGACATCGGCGCCCTGGCGGTCCCTGGTGGTGGGGTCGTGGATGGTGAAAAAGACGCGCAGGATATCGGCATAGGAGATCACGGCCGGGTCGAAGACCAGCTTCACCACCTCGGCATGGCCGGTCTTCTTGCCGCAGATCTGTTCATAGGTGGGGTTGGCGACATGGCCGCCGGCATAGCCGGATTCGCTCTCGGCCACGCCATGCAGCTCACGGTAGACGGCATCGAGGCACCAGAAGCAGCCGCCGCCGAGGATCGCGGTTTCCATGGGGTTCTTCCTGTTGTGGTGCGCGGGCTTCGCGCGGGGAGGGGCCGAAGTTACGCAGATGGGGAGGCGGCGTGCATTCCGAAAGGATGGGCGATCGACGGGGCTCGAACCCGCGACATCCAAGACCACAACCTGGCGCTCTACCTGCTGAGCTACGACCGCCGTGCGAAGCGCGGTGTAAGGGCAGGGGGGCAGGGTGGTCAACAGTGGGGGGCGGGCTGCTTGCGCTGCGCGCTGCCTCACCCCAGCCGCAGCGCGATCATCGCCGCCGCCAGCATCGCGCATTGGGCGGCGAGACGGCCTGCCAGCGGCAGCCGCAACAGGCCGATGGCGCCGGCCAGCAGCAATGCCAGCGGCACCGCCCAATCCGCCCCCCGCCCGATCGCCAGCACCGGCCCGAGCGCGGTTGCCGCCAGCACCGGCCCCAGCACCAGCGCCATGGCCAGCGGCAGGCGCGAGCCGAAAGCGGCCGCCGCGATGCCTGCCGCGGCGACGATCCAGCTGATCTCGAACCAAGGCCCGCGCGGCGCGCTGGCCCAGAGCATGCCCGCCAGCCCGGCACCCAGCAGCGCGGCCTGCCAGGGCAGGCGCAGCGCCAGCATCGCCGCCAGGGCACCGCCTGCCATCAGCAGGGCCGCGAAGGCCGCGCGCTGCATGTCGGGCCACCAGAGCGGCGCGCCGGCCATCCACCAGCCGGCCCAGATTGTGGCCAGCGCGATGCCGGGCCAGGCCAGGCGCGGCCAGCGCGCGACCAGGATCGCGAGAGCCAGCAGGCCGAGCGCCAGCATCGGCAGGCGCTCGAATAATTGCCGCGGGCTGGCCTGCAAGGCGCCCAGCAGCGCCACCAGCGCGATCAGCACGCCAAGCGCGGCCAGCACCGCGCCCAGCGCGCGCAGCCCCGCCCAGCGCGCCATCGCGCCGCCGCACAGCGCAGCGGCAGCGGCCATCACGGCGGGCCAGATCAGGGGGTCGATCATGCGCGGCTATCTGCCATGGCCGAAACCTCTTGTCCCCCCGTGCGCGGCATGCTGCGCTGCGGCAGGATCAGCGATGGAGCGCGCATGCAGTACCATTATGTGAAGGTCTGGGACGGCTTCGTCCGCGCCAATCACTGGCTGATCCTGGGCTTGATGGTGGTCTCCTTCGCCACCGCCCGCGCGCACCGGATGGATTGGCACATGCTGTCCGGATACGCGGTGCTGACGCTGCTGATCTTCCGCGTGCTGTGGGGCTTCTTCGGCAGCCAGAGCGCGCGCTTCGCCGAATTCGTCTCCAGCCCCGCCGCCGCCTTGCGACAATTGGGCAAGCTGCGCGAACAGGGGCCGGACCGTGAGACCAGCCACAATGCCGCCGGCGGCTGGATGGTGCTGCTGCTGCTCGGCCTGCTGATCCTGCAGGCGGTCACGGGCCTCTTCACCTATGACCAGATCTTCACCTATGGGCCGCTCGCGCGCCGCGCGCCGGAATGGGTGGTGGATTGGGCCAGTTCCATCCATGTGCGCAATTTCTACTGGCTGCTGGTGGCCGTCGCGCTGCATGTGATCGCGGTCGGCGTCTATCGCGCGGCCAAGGGCCATGACCTGCTGGGGCCGATGATCCATGGCAC
>JAIXVH010000119.1 GCA_027483125.1 Acetobacteraceae bacterium
CCGAGCGTGCCGGAATTGGCTGTGGTGCTGCCGCTGCCCTCGTTAAACATCAGGGCGACGAGCGGGGCGTTGATCATGGATGGTGTCCGGCAGTGTCAGCGCGAAGGCTTGCGAGCCGGAACGCCAAAGTGGTTGTCCCGATTCTCAGAACGTGCATTCGGAATTAACCATTGCGTGAAACCTTTCGGAAGGTCCACTCTGAAAAAACTTAACCTTTAATGAATCCGCCTTGTTTCTGCGGGGAGTGAGTGCCTCCCGCCACCACTGACACGAACGCAGCCATGCGTGGCGAGGATCAGCCCTCACCCGCGCCGCGTGATCGGATCGACCCTGAAGCGGGGGACAGCCACGCCGCCGGTTGCCCGCGCCCCAGCGGGCAGCTTTCGGTGGCTTACGCCACGGGCTGCACGCTCAACGCCGCCGGCAGCTTGAAGGTGATGCGCTCCTCGGCCACCACCACTTCCTCGCTGGTCAGCGCGTAGCGTTCGCGCATCCGGTCCAGCACCTCTTCCACCAGCACTTCCGGCGCGCTCGCGCCCGCGGTCACGCCCACGGTGCGCACGCCTTCCAGGATGGACAGGTCCAGGTCCCGCCCGCGCTGCACCATGATGGATTTCGGGCAGCCGGCGCGCGACGCCACTTCCACCAGCCGCAGCGAGTTCGACGAGTTCGGCGCGCCCACCACGATCATCAGATCGGCGCGCGGGGCGATCTCCTTCACCGCCGCCTGGCGGTTGGTCGTCGCGTAGCAGATGTCTTCCTTGGCCGGCGAGGCGATCTCGGGGAAGCGGCCCTGCAAAATCCCGATCACCTCGGCGGTGTCATCGACCGACAGCGTGGTCTGCGTGATGAAGGCCAGCGACGCACCCTCGGGCGGGATCACCTTGCGGGCGTCATTCTCGTCCTCGACCAGGGTGATGCTGCCCTCGGGCAGCTGGCCCATGGTGCCGATCACCTCCGGGTGGCCGGCATGGCCGATCATGAAGATGTGCCGGCCGCGGGCGTGGTGGTGCTCGGCCTCGCGATGCACCTTGCTGACCAGCGGGCAGGTGGCGTCCAGGTAGAACATGCGGCGGCGCTCGGCCTCGCCGGGGATCGATTTGGGCACGCCATGGGCGCTGAACACCACCGGCTGGCCGTCATCGGGGATTTCGTCCAGCTCCTCGACGAAGACGGCGCCCAGCTTCTCCAGGCTTTCGACCACGAAGCGGTTATGCACGATCTCATGCCGCACATAGACCGGCGCGCCGTAGCGCTTCAGCGCCTCCTCGACGATCTTGATGGCGCGGTCCACGCCGGCGCAGAAGCCGCGCGGGCCTGCCAGCAGGATGTGCAGTTGCGGCTTGGTCACTGTGTCCAGCATGGGCCTCACTTCCGAAATCGCGCCAGTCGCGGCATATGGGGCGTCATAACCGTTCGGCCCAGTGGTGGCCAGCGGCAAGCACAAGGGGTGGCGCGCATGCGGATGGGAATGGTTGTGTTCGCGGCGGCCCTGGCGCTGGCCGGTTGCGGCGGTGGCGGCAACCAGCAGGCGGCCGCGCTGCTGGCCTGCCCCACGCCCGGCCTGCTGCCCGATGCCGTGGACCTGACCCGCTATCGCGGCGGCCAGGGTGACATGACCGCGCTGATGCTGGATGCGCGCATCACCGGCATCGTGAACGGCCGCTGCACCGAAAGCCGGGAGCGGCGCGGGATTTCCATGCAGTTCAGCGTGGCGCTGAGCGTCGAGCGCGGCCCCGCCGCGGAAGGCCGCCAGGCGGAACTGCCGCTGGTGATTGCCGTGCTCGAGAGCGGCGGGCAGGTGCTGCGCCGCCAGGTGGTGACGCAGGTGGTCAGCTTCCCTGCCTCAGGCCGCGCCAATATCGCCTCCGAGGCGGTGGAGCTTGTCCTGCCCGTGAGCCAGACGCGCCGCGCCACAGACTACCAGGTGGTGGTGGGCTTCCTGCTGAACGAGCAGGAACTTGCCGCGAACCGGCGCAGAGGCCCGCGCTGAACTGGCGCGCGGTTGGGCAACCCCGCCCCAGCCGCCTGACACCAGCCGCCGCGCAGATTGCGGCGCACCGATTCTCTCTGTAAACGATACCCACCCGGCGATCCCGCGCGGGAGAGAGGGGGTTCGCCCCCCGCCGAAGGCGCAACCGGCCCCCGGAACCGCTCAGGCAAAAGGGCCGCGTGGGATAGGGAACTCTGGAAAGCCCGGCAGGTTTGGCGCCGGCACCGAAGGAGCAAGGCGTGGCGCGGCCATCGCTGAAGGGTCCAGGACCCCGAAGGCGCATCGGTCCCCGGCACGTCCAATCTCTCAGGTCCACGGACAGAGGGGGGTCACGAACTCGAACGGCCGCCTCGCGGTCCGGAGGAAGCGTGACCGATACCTTGCTCGAAACACCCTTGGCGGCGCTGCACCGCGAATTGGGCGGCCGCATGGTCCCCTTCGCGGGCTACGCCATGCCCGTGCAATACACCCCCGGCATCATGGCCGAGCATGTGCACTGCCGCACGGCCGCGGCGTTGTTCGATGTCTCGCATATGGGCCAGGCAGAGCTGGTCGGTGAGGGTGCCGCCGCCGCGCTGGAAAAGCTGACCCCCGCCGATGTGCAGGGCCTGAAGCCCGGCCGCCAGCGCTATGGCCTGCTGCTGAACGAGACGGGCGGCATCATCGATGACTTCATGGTCGCGAACCTGGGCGACCGGCTGTTCCTGGTGGTCAATGCAAGCCGCAAGCATATCGACCTGCCGCTGATCGAGAGCGTGCTGCCCGCCGGCGTGACGCTGCGCGCCATGCCCGATCGCGCGCTGATCGCGCTGCAAGGCCCGGGCGCGGTCGCGGCCATCGCCGGGTTGTTTCCCGGCATCGATGCGCTGTCCTTCATGGGCGTGTGGCAGGGCGATGGGCTGGTGGTCTCGCGCTCCGGCTACACGGGCGAGGATGGCGTGGAAATTTCCGTGCCGGCCGAGGCGGCCGAAGCCTTGGCGAAGCGCCTGCTGGCCCTGCCTGGCGTGATGCCTGCCGGCCTCGGCGCGCGTGACAGCCTGCGGCTGGAAGCCGGCCTGTGCCTGTACGGCAATGACATTGATGAGACGACCTCGCCGGTGGAGGCCAACCTGGTCTGGTCCATGGGCAAGCGCCGCCGCATGGCGTGGGATTTCCCGGGTGCCGCGCGCATCCGCGACGAATTGGACAACGGTGCCAAGCGCCTGCGCGTTGGCATCCGTCCCGAAGGCCGCCAACCCGCCCGCCAACACACCGAGGTCCATGCCGGCGGCGCTGCCGTAGGCGAAATCACCTCCGGCGGTTTCGGCCCTTCGGTGAATGGCCCGGTCGCCATGGGCTATGTCGCACGCGGCCAGGCCGCGGATGGCACGCCGCTTGAACTGATGGTGCGCGGCAAGGCCCTGGCGGCCAACGTCGCACCGCTTCCTTTCCACCCTCATCGCTATGCCCGCTGAAAGGCCCTCTCACATGCTGAAATTCTCCAAGGATCATGAATGGGTGCGGGTCGAGGGCGGCATCGCCACCGTGGGCATCACCGACCATGCGCAGAACGCACTCGGCGATGTGGTGTTCGTGGACCTGCCCGAACCCGGCCGCGTGGTCAGCGTGGGTGAAGCGTGCAGCGTGGTGGAAAGCGTGAAGGCGGCCTCGGATGTCTATGCGCCCGTCGCCGGCCGCGTGGTCGAGAGCAACGCCGCACTCGTGGACAACCCCGCCACCATCAACCAGGACCCTGCCGGCGAAGGCTGGTTCTTCAAGATCGAACTCGACGGCGCCCTGCCCGATGATCTGATGGACGCCGACGCCTATGCCCGCTTCGTGGAGAGCCTGTGATGCTCGACACACTCACTGCCCTGGAAGACCAGGGCGAATTCATCCGCCGCCACATCGCGCCGAGCGACGCCGACATCACCGCGATGCTGAAGGTGGTGGGCGCCACCAGCCTGTCGGACATGACGGCGAAGACGGTGCCCGCGCGCATCCTGGGCGCTGATCTTTCGGTGCTGCCCGCGCCGGTGAACGAGGCCGGCGTGCTGGCCGAAATGCGCGCGCTGGCGGCGCAGAACATTCAGGTCAAAAGCCTGATCGGCATGGGCTATCACGGCACGCATACGCCGCCCGTCATCCTGCGCAACATCCTGGAAAACCCGGGCTGGTACACCGCCTATACGCCCTACCAGGCCGAGATTTCGCAAGGCCGCCAGGAAGCGCTGGTGAATTTCCAGACCATGGTCACCAGCCTGACCGGGCTGCCGGTGGCCAATGCCTCGCTGCTGGATGAAGGCACCGCGGCCGCCGAAGCCATGGCGATGGCCATGGCAGCCCAGAAGGGCAAGTCGCGCGCCATGGTGATCGCGGCCGATACCCACCCGCAGACCATCGCGGTGGTGCGGGTGCGCGCCGAACCCTTGGGCATTGCCGTGCATGTCGCGCCGGTGGCCGATATCGCTTCCGTGGTGGCCGCCGAAAAGCCCTTCGCGCTGCTGCTGCAATACCCGGGCACCACCGGCGAAATCCGCGACCTGACGGCGGATATCGCAGCCGTGCATGCAACGGGCGGGCTGGCCATCGTGGCAGCCGATCCGCTGTCACTGGTGCTGCTGACGCCGCCGGGCGAGATGGGTGCGGATATCGTCATCGGCTCCTCGCAGCGCTTCGGCGTGCCGCTGGGCTATGGCGGGCCGCACGCCGCCTTCATCGCGGTGAAGGATGCACACAAAAGGCTCTTGCCCGGCCGCCTGATCGGCGTGTCGATCGACGCCGCCGGCGCGCCCGCCATGCGCCTCGCGCTGCAAACGCGCGAGCAGCATATCCGCCGCGAAAAGGCCACCTCCAACATCTGCACCGCGCAGGTGCTGCTCGCCGTCATGGCCAGCATGTATGCCGTGTGGCACGGCCCCGAAGGGCTGCGCCGCATCGCCACCCGCGTCGCACTGCAAGCCCGCCTGCTGGCCGGTGCCGCGCGCTTCCCCATCCGCCACGCCGCCTTCTTCGACACCGTGGTGTTCGAGACCGGCGCCAAGACCGAAGCCGTGCTCGATGCCGCGCGCAAGCTGGGCTTCAACCTGCGCCGCGTGGATGATGGCGCGGTGGGCGTCGCGCTGGATGAAACCGTCACGCGCGACGAACTGGAATTGCTGGCCGAAGTGCTGGGCGGCAGGCTGGGTGCGACGCAAGGCGGCATCCCCTCCTCGCTCGATCGCGCAGGCGCCATCCTGACCGCGGACGTCTTCCACGCGCACCACTCCGAACACGCCATGCTGCGCTACATCAAGCGGCTGGAGGACAAGGATGTCGCGCTGAACCGCAGCATGATCGCGCTGGGTTCCTGCACGATGAAACTCAACGCGACCGCGGAGATGATCCCGGTCACCTTCCCCGGCTTCGCCAATATCCATCCCTTCGCGCCGGCCGACCAGGCGCAGGGCTACATCACCATGATCCGGCGGCTGGAATCCTGGCTCGCCACCATCACCGGCTTCGCCGCGGTTTCGCTGCAACCCAATGCCGGCAGCCAGGGCGAATATGCGGGGCTGTTGGCCATCCGCGCCTATCATCAGGCGCGCGGCGAAGGGCATCGGGACATCTGCCTGATCCCGTCCTCGGCGCATGGCACCAACCCCGCCAGCGCGGTGATGGCGGGCATGAAGGTCGTGGTCTGCGCCTGCGACAAGGACGGCAATATCGACGTCGCCGACCTGACCGCGAAGGCCGAACAGCACAGCGCCAACCTCGCCGCGCTGATGGTCACCTACCCCAGCACGCATGGCGTGTTCGAGGCCGCGATCCAGGACATCTGCGCGACCATCCACGCCCATGGCGGCCAGGTCTACATGGACGGCGCCAACATGAACGCCCAGGTGGGGCTGACCGCGCCGGGCCTGATCGGCGCGGATGTCTGCCACCTGAACCTGCACAAGACATTCTGCATCCCGCATGGCGGCGGCGGCCCCGGCGTCGGCCC
>JAIXVH010000281.1 GCA_027483125.1 Acetobacteraceae bacterium
CGCCGAACACCACAATAGCGGCGCGCATGCCGGCTCCGCGCCCGAGATCATGATCGCCGCGATCGCCGCCACCACCCGGCGCATCCGCGTGGGCTCGGCGGGCGTGATGCTGCCGCATTATTCCGCGCTGAAAGTGGCCGAGCAGTTCCGCGTGCTGGAGGCGATAGCACCTGGCCGCATCGATCTGGGGCTCGGCCGCGCGCCGGGCAGCGATGGCCGCACCGCCTACGCGCTGAACCCCGATGCCGCGCAGGCCGCCGACCGCTTCCCGCAAATGCTGCGCGACGTTTTGGGCTGGCTGGGCGATGGCCTGCCACTGGACCACCCATTCCGCGCGGTGACCGCAAGCCCCGTGGTGCCGACGCGCCCCGAGGCCTGGATCCTGGGCAGCAGCGATTACGGCGCGCAGGTCGCGGCCTATTTCGGCCTGCCCTATTGCTTCGCGCATTTCATCACCGATGGCGCCGGCGCCGACACCGCGATGCATCTCTACCGCGAGGGTTTCCGCCCCGGCCCGCATGGGACCGCACCGCATGGCGCGATTGCCGTCTATGCGCTGGCAGCACCCACAGAGGCCGAGGCCGACCGCCTGTTCGGCCCGCGCGCCTTGTCGCGGTTGCGGCGGGACCGCGGCATCTACGCGCCATTGGCGACGCCAGAGGAAGTCGCGGCGCATGATTTTTCCGAGGCCGAGCGCATGCGCATCGCCGATATGCGCGCCCGCGCTTTGGTCGGCACGCCGGAGCGTGTGGCCGCGCGCATCAATGCTTTGGCGGCGGAACTGGGCGTGCAGGAAGTGGCCATCCTGACGCCCTGCCATGACGCGGAGGCGCGGGCGGAATCCTACCGGCTGATCGCGCGCGAATTCGGCATGCTGGAGAGCCGCGCCGCGGCGTGAGCATGCCCGGAGGCTGGCAGGATGCAGCCGCCGTCCTGCTGCGGGCGGTTGATCGCCTGGAGGCGCAAACCCCTGGGCCGCCACGCCATATCCTGCTCGCGGTTGCGGCCGATCTGCGCGGCATCGAACTGGGCTGGTTCAGTGCCGATGGTGTGCCGCTGGGCAGGCTGCCCACCATCCACGTGGCGCTGCCGGCGATGCCGGCGCGGACCGACAGGGCGCGGGATGATGGGCGCGCGGTGCCGCATGCGGGCATCGACCGGGCCATCAGCATGGTCGCGGCCGATATGCTGAGCTGGAGCAAGGACCCCGAGACCCTGGAGCTGCGCGCGCATCAGCGCCACCGGCCGCATCTGCGCTGACCCGATGCGATGGCGGAGGCGGTGGATGAATAGGCGTATGGGCTGTGGGATGAGTGATGGCGAGCGTCAGCCAAGCTTGCCAGTGGCCATGCCGCAGGCGATGATCACACGTCTTTGTGAGGATGACGGCCGGTGTCAGGCAGTAGAGCAACGACGGCCGTCAAATACATCCTGAGCACCAAGGGCGGGCAATCCGCCACGGCCGGACTGGCGGTCGAGGGTGTGAAGGCGGTGCATGAGGGTGCCGGCAACCTGCTGGCCGGCCTGTTGGACATCGCCATGCAGGATGATGACAGCCAGGCGCTTGCCAATCCCTTCTTCGGCCAGAATGGCCATGACGGCCCCTCGCCCAAGACCCGGCGCTACCTGCTGGCCAAAAAGAGCCTCGGGATGGCCAGCACCATCGGGGTGAGCTTGGCGGATGTGGGCGGCCTGGCCAGCGGCGCCGGCGCGGTGCAGAGCTCGGTCGTCTGGTTCCGCATCAACCAGTTGTTCAACGTGATGGTGCCGGCCTCACGGCGGGCCAAGCCGCCGGAATATGCCGCGTGGTATTCCTGGCAGGTGGCCAAGAAAGCCTTGCCGGCGGGCAGCCTGGAAATCCAGATGACGCGCATCCTGCGCCAGAAGATGTATGGCGCGGCGACTGGCCTGGCCAAGACCGGCGTGGCCTACGGCCTGGGCCCGATCACCGGCATCTTCGTCAATGCCGCCCACGCCCAGGTGCAGGAAAGGCTGGACGCGATCTTCGGCCAGGATGTGCAGACCCTGGCGCAGGGGCTGCATTGGTACGCCTTCCGCGAACAGGCGGTGGGCCGTGCCTTTGGCGGCGGCAAGGGTCCGGCGCTGCGCATCCTGGAAATCCTCTGGCAGCAGATGGCCCTGGGGCGCGCGGGCTATATCTCGCTGGCCGATGTGGCGCGCGAGCCGGAAGGCTGGCTGGTGGTGGCCGATCTGCTGGGCTAGCAGCCTGCTGAAAAACTGTTGGTTGAGGGCTGGCGAGGGCATTTTCGTGCACGAAAGGCCGGGGCGACGCCAGGATGTTGTTCATCCTGGCGAGAGCCGAACGAATCGTGCGCAGAAATGGCCCGTGAGACCGACCCGTCCAGTTTTTCAGCAGCCTGCTAGAGCGCGATGCGTTGAGGCGGAATCGCCGAAAACGCTGAATCGCACTTTCAGCAAAGTCTAGGCCATGGGCGTGAGCACGAGCGAACGCAACATGGTCTAACGGTCAGCGCGGCATCACCAACGCCAGCCAGAAGGGCAGCGTGATGATCGAGAGCAGATGCTCCGAGGTGGTGATGGCCGCCATCAGCGGCGCATCACCACCCATGGCGCGCGCCATCACATAGCTGGTCGCGGCCGTGGGCAACGCCATGAACAGCACCGCCATCGCGGTGGGCAGCGGCCCGATCCCGAAGGCTAGGCACAGCACCCAGGTCAGCAAGGGCATGCCGATCAGCTTCAAGGCGGCGGTGACCAGTTGCAGCGGCAGCCGGTCGCGCAGCGTGTCCAGCGACAGCGCAGCACCCACCGCCAGCAGCCCCAGCGCCACCGAGGCCTGGCCCAGGCTGCGCAGCAAGGGCTGCACGCCCGAAGGCAGCCCACCCGCCGCCGCCACCGCGAAGCCGATCACACAGCCCAGGATCAGCGGGTTCAGCACGATCTGCCGCAGCACCGGCCAGATGCGCAGCCGCCCCTGCCCGCCCAGTGCGAAGGCCGTGGTCGTCACGAACTGCACGAAGGGCACGATCAACCCCGTCGCCACCGCGCCCAGCGCCAGGCCCGGCGCGCCGAACATCGCACCCGCCACCGCGAAGCCGATCAGGTTGTTGAAGCGGATGCCGCCCATCAGCACGCAGGTCATCGAGGCATGCGGCTGGCGGAAGGCGCGCGCCAGCAGCACCGAGGCCACGGTGCCGATGGCCAGCGCGATCCAGATCGCGCTCATCATGCCGAAGATGGGGATGCGGCCGAGTTCAACGCTGCCGATCGCCACCACCAGCAGCGAGGGCAGCAACACCCAGAAGATGAGTTTCTCGATGCCGGCCCAGACCGCGTCATCGCGCAGCAGGTGCCGCTTCAGGAAGGCCCCCAGCGCCAGCAGCCCGAAGGCCGGCACGAAGGCGTCCAGATAGGCGATGATCATGCCGTGGGTTCGACCGGCGGCGGCGGGCGTGCCGGACGGCGGCGGCCTTCCTGCAGAATCGCGGCCAGGCAGGCGGATTCACTGCGCTGCGCGAAGCCGCCGGCGCGGGCCTGCGCATAGGCCACGCGCGCGCCTTCGGGGGTTTCGTAGAACACCACATCCAGCTGGCAACCGGCGGCGGCATAGAGCCAGACCACCACCGGCCCTTCGCTGCGGCGCAGGGATGGCTCGCCCAGCGCCAGGCGCAGCTGCTCGGGCGTGCGGCCGGCCAGGGATGTGGCGTGCTCGGGCGCCTGGCCGGCCAGCGGCAAGGCGGGCGGCGGGGCGGGTGCGGGCGGCGGGGCGGGCGGAGGTTCGCTCAACGTGATGCGCGCGCCGGCGATGGCCTGGCGCGCGGCCTCGCCCGCATCCTCGCCGGTCGGGCCGCAGGCGGCCAGACCGAGGGCTGCAATGAAGGCGAGGTGCCGCTGCACCGTCAGACACCTTTCGAAGGGGGGCGCGCCCCGGCTAGAGATTTCTCACTTCAGCTTGCTTCAGAGGAAAATCTCTATCCAGCGATGAGAGGCCGATTCACCGAACAGGCTGACGAGGCCTGTTCAGATCGGACTCTGGTTCAGCCGATCGCGGCCGGGCGCGGCGGCATGGCCGGGGCGGCTGCGGGGGCGGAGCCCTCGGTCAGCATTTCCATGCGGCCCATCAGCTGCCCGCCATCCTCGACCGAAAGGCGCTTGGAGCGCGCAATGCCATTGACCTTGCCGGTGGCGCGGATGGTCAGGTTGCCGCGGGCGGTGATGGTGCCGTCGAACAGGCCGGAAATCTCGGCATCCTCGACCTGCACTTCGCCGCGGAACACGCCGGTGGCGCTGATCGACAATTCGGCGGCCTGCAGCATCTGGCTTTCCACCGTGCCCTCGACGACCAGGCGTTCACAGTCAGCAATGGTGCCCTGGACCGAGATGCCCTTGCCGACCAGCAGCGTGCGGCGGTCACCGGTCAGCGCGGGGGCGGGTTGCGGGCGGACGGGAACGCCCACCGCGCCAGGGGCGCCGGGCATGCCCGGGCGGGGCGGCATGGCAGATGGCGGGGGCGCCATGGTGGGCTTCGGGGGCTGACTCATGCTGGGTCCTTCCTTGGCCATGGGTGCCGCGGGGCGCAGGCCGGGCATGGCGACATCGGTATCACGCGTGGCGGGCACCGAGACGGGAGCGTCCGGCGCCGGGGTTTCTTCCTTCTTGCGTCCGAAAATGGCCATGGTGGCGCCTGCCCATACGCTGTTGCGGAAGGGGCGTGATTAGACCCTGTTCCCTGCCGGGACAATCGGTTGTGGGTGGCTTATCCCCGGAAATTGTCCCCATGCGGGTTGTGGGGACATTTCGCGTACGGAACGCTCTCAGCCGCGGCCGCGCATGTAGCGCCGCTCGGGGCGGTAGTTCAGCCAATGACGCAGGCGAAGGATGAGGCGCATGGGTATGGTTCCCTGATGGCGCCGTTCTGGCAGTCGGATGCGGCGGGCTTCAGGCCCGGTTGTGTCTCAACTGGGGCAAAAGACTTGCCATCGGGTTAAAGCCCCACCCCATTGCCCGCGCGGGGCAGGCGCGCGATCAACCGGCCTGACCCAGCAGGAGGAATCATCATGCGTCTCGGCACCGCCCAACCCATGCGCCCCGGCCAGGCGCTGCGCGCCGCCCTGGCCGCGCACAAGCCGCTGGTCATCCCCGGCTGCTTCAACGCGCTTTCGGCCCGCATCCTGGAGGAGGCGGGGTTCGAGGCGGTGTACATGTCGGGCTATGGCACCTCCCTGAACATGCTGGGCCTGCCGGATGCGGGGCTGGTCACGCTGACCGAGATGGCGCTGAACGCGAAGCTCATCGCATCGGC
>JAIXVH010000228.1 GCA_027483125.1 Acetobacteraceae bacterium
ATCGTGGTCTATATCCACATCTTCCGCGGGCTGTATTACGGCTCCTACAAGGCGCCGCGTGAGCTGCTGTGGATGCTGGGCGTGGTGATCTTCCTGCTGATGATGGCCACCGCCTTCATGGGTTACGTGCTGCCCTGGGGCCAGATGTCCTTCTGGGGTGCTACCGTCATCACCAATCTATTCAGTGCATTCCCGGTGGTCGGCCAGCATATCGTCACGCTGCTCTGGGGCGGGTTCTCGGTGGACAACGCCACGCTGAACCGCTTCTTCAGCCTGCACTATCTGCTGCCCTTCGTGATCGTGGGCGTGGTCTTCCTGCATGTGGCGGCGCTGCATATCACGGGCTCCAACAACCCGCTGGGCATTGAGCCCAAGGGCCCGCAGGACACGATCCCGTTCCACCCCTATTACACGATCAAGGACACGGTGGGCATCGTCGTCTATCTGATGGTCTTCGCCTTCCTGGTGTTCTTCATGCCCAACTACCTGGGCCACCCGGACAACTACATCCCCGCGAACCCGCTCTCGACGCCTGCGCATATCGTGCCGGAATGGTACTTCCTGCCCTTCTACGCGATCCTGCGCGCGGTGCCTGACAAGCTGGGCGGCGTGGTGCTGATGTTCGCCTCGATCCTGGTGTGGTTCCTGCTGCCCTGGCTCGACACCTCGAAAGTGCGGTCGATGAAGTTCCGCCCGGTGGCGCGCCTGTTCCTGCTGCTGTGGATCTTCGCCTTCTTCGTGCTGATGTATTGCGGCGCGATGCCGGCCGAACAGCCCTATGTCATCATCAGCCAGTTCGCGACGGCCTATTACTTCGCGTATTTCCTGGTGGTGCTGCCCGCTTTGGGCAAGCTGGAACGAACGCCGCAGCTGCCCGAAAGCATTGCCCGCGCGGTGTTGGGCGACAAGGCGATGGGTGGCGGCCCGCTGCCCGCCGGTGCTGCGGCCAAGCCGATGGAGAAGGCCTGAACCATGAAGCGTTTCCTCAAGGTCTTTGCCGTCCTGGCCGGTGTCTCGGCGGTGGTGGTTCCGGCGGCGGTCTATGCCGCCGGCGAATACGACAAGCCGCGCGATGCCCGCTTCGGCTTCGCCAGCCTGCTCGGCACCTTCGACCGTGCCTCCGCCCAGCGTGGCTTCCAGGTCTACAACGAGGTCTGCGCGGCCTGCCACGGCATGCGCCTGCTCTCCTTCCGCAACCTGCTCGAAATCGGGCTGACGGAAGAACAGGTCCGCGCCATCGCCGCCAATGTGCAGGTGACGGACGGCCCCAATGACGAAGGCCAGATGTTCGAGCGGCCGGGCCGCCTGTCCGACCGCTTCCGCCGCCCCTTCGCGAACGAGCAGGCGGCGCGCGCGGCCAATAATGGCGCCTATCCGCCTGACCTGTCGGTGATGGTGAAGGCGCGCAAGAACGGCGCCAACTACATCTACTCCCTGCTGACCGGCTATCGTGACCCGCCGGCCGGCACGACCATCGGCGATGGCATGAACTACAACCCGTATTTCCCGGGCCGCCAGATCGCCATGGCCAATGTGCTGAACGATGACCAGCTGGAATTCGCCGATGGCACCCGCGCCACCGCCGATCAGATGGCGCGTGACGTCGTGACCTTCCTGGCCTGGGCCGCCGAACCCGAGACCGAGCAGCGCCGCCGCATGGGCATTCGCGTGCTGATCTTCCTCGCGGTGGGTGGCTTCCTGGCCTATGCGGTCAAGCGCAAGGTCTGGGCCGGGCTGAAGAACCAGCCGGCGTGATGCAGCGCCAGTGATCATGGCGGGCGACCCCGTCCCCGCCATTGCAGAAGCGGCCGCCACCGATGAGGTGGCGGCCGTTTTTGCTGATATCCGTGCCACATTGGGCGTGCAGGTGGTGAACCTGGTCTGGCGGCATCTGGCCACCATGCCCGGCGCGCTGCAGGCCTGCTGGGCGGCGCTGCGCCCGGCCTATGCGGCGGGCGTGATCGAGGATGCGGCGGGCGAGTTCCGCGCTGGCCTGGCGCTGCCCGCATTGCCGCCATGGCGCGGCGTGCCGCCCGGGGCGCGCGATGTCATGGCCAGCTATGACCGCAGCAACAGCATGAACCTGCTGGCCGTCCTGGCCATGATCGCGCGCATGGATGGGGCTGTGGCCGGCACCGCGCCCAGGCCGCCCCGCGCCCCGCCGCCGCCAGGCCCGGCCCTGCCGCCCTTGCCGCCAGACCTGCCGCCAGAACTCGCCGCCCGTGTCCAGCGCCTGAACCTGATCGGCGCGCGTGATGGCGGGGCGCTGATGGCCAGCATGTGGCGCCATTTGGCCCATTGGCCGGATGTGCTGGTCGGTGCCGAGCGCGTGCTGGCCGGCATCGATATCGGCCCGGTGATCAGCGCCTCGCGCAGCGCCGCCGAGGCCGCCGCGCGCGCCATCCCGCCCGCCATGGCGCCGCATCTGCCGCCGCCCGAAACCCGCGCCGCGCTGCTGCTCTTCGCCGACCACGCGATCGGCAAGATGGTGCCGATCTGCGCGGCGTTGCGCCGCGCCGCGGCCTGACGCACAACCCTGGCGTCCCACGCGAGAGAGACGCATGACCCAGAATTTCGAACCCGTCATCGGCATGATCGGCGGCTCCGGCCTCTATGACATTGATGGCCTGGAGGAGCGCGAATGGCGCCGGGTTGAGACCCCCTGGGGCGAGCCTTCGGATGAACTGCTCTTCGGCCGGCTTTACGGCGTGCGCTGCGTCTTCCTGCCGCGCCATGGCAGGGGCCATCCGCGCCCGCCCTCGGCGCTGAACTACCGGGCCAATATCGATGCGCTGAAGCGTTCGGGTGTCACCGAGATCATCTCGCTCTCGGCGGTCGGCTCGTTGAAGGCGGAGTACCCGCCCGGCCATTTCGTGCTGGTGGACCAGTTCATCGACCGCACCTTCGCGCGCGAGAAATCCTTCTTCGGCGTGGGCTGCGTGGCGCATGTCTCGGTCGCACACCCGACCTGCCCGCGGCTGACCGATGCGCTGGAAGCCGCCGGCCAGGAACTGGGCCTGCCCATGACGCGCGGCGGCACCTATCTGGTGATGGAAGGTCCGCAATTCTCCACCAAGGCCGAGTCTCTGATGTACCGCCAATGGGGCTGCGACGTGATCGGCATGACCAACATGCCCGAGGCGAAATTGGCCCGCGAGGCCGAGCTTTGCTACGCCTCCGTCGCCATGGTGACCGATTACGACTGCTGGCACCCCGACCATGACCATGTGACGGTGGACCAGGTGGTGAAGGTGCTGTTCGGGAACGCCGACAATGCGCGCGCGCTGGTCAAGGCGGTGGTGCCGAAGCTTGCCGCGCCGCGCGGGCCTTGCCCGGCCGGCTGCAACAATGCGCTGGACCACGCGCTGATCACCGCGCCCGAGAAGCGCGACCCGGCGCTGCTGGCCAAGCTGGATGCGGTGGCGGGGCGCGTGCTCGGCGCATGATCGCTGGAGGCGCGCAGCGCCGGAGGCGTGAATCATTCGCCGAAAGCCTGCGCATGATCGCTGGAGGCGCGCAGCGCCGGAGGCGTGAAGCATTCGCCGAAAGCCTGCGCGTGATCGGCGCAGGCGCGCAGCGCCGGAGGCGTGAATCATCCGCCGGCGCGAAGCGCCAACGATGACCGACCGCGTACTGGTCCTGGATATCGAGACGCTGCCGGACCTTGAAGCCGGCCGCGCGCTGGTCGGCCCCGATGTGCCGGATGACGCATTGCGCGCCACACTCGGCGCCCGCTACGCCCGCGACGGCCAGGACCCGGCCACCACCTTCCTCAAGCCGCCCCTGCACAAGCTGGCCGTGCTGGGCGTGCTGCGGGCTGAGCGCGACGCGCCGGACGAGCCCTGGCGCGTCAGCCAATGCATCGCCCGCGGCACCGATGCCTTCGACGAACCCACCCTGCTGGCGCGGCTGGACGCGGCGTTGGCGCATGGGCCGCTGCTGGTCGGCTTCAACACTTCGGGCTTCGATGTGCCGGTGCTGCGCTACCGCGCGCTGGCCACGGGCGTTGCCATGCCGCATCTGCTGGGCCTGGGCGGGCGGCAATACACGCATCGCTACAGCGCGGCGCATGTGGATTTGTGCGAGCGGCTTTCAGGCTTTCGTGCCAGCCCGCCGCCTTCCTTGGCCGAGGCCTGCGCGCTGCTGGGCATTCCCGCCAAGGGGGCCATGACGGGGCTGGATGTGGAACCCGCGATCGCCGCCGGCCGCATGGCCGAGGTCGCGGCCTATTGCGAGACGGATGTGGCCGCCACCTGGCTGCTCTGGCTGCGCTGGATGCAGGCCACGGGTGCGATGCCGGCCGAGGCTACGCGCGACAGCATGGCGGCTTTTGCGCGTTGGGCGGAACAGGATGGCCGGGCGCATCTGGCGCCCCTGGGGGAGGCTGCGGCGCGCCTCGCGCTTTAACGGGCTGATTCACGCTCCGGCTCCATGCGGCGCCTTTGCGATCAGAGCCGGGTCCAAGGGTCTGATTCACGCTCCGGCGCCATGCGGCGCCTTCACGATCAGACCCGGGTCCAACGGTCTGATTCACGCTCCGGCGCCATGCGGCGCCTTCACGATCAGACCCGGGTCCAACGGTCTGATTCACGTTCCGG
>JAIXVH010000175.1 GCA_027483125.1 Acetobacteraceae bacterium
AGCGCGGATCAAGCCTCGCCATCGCGCGGTCGCGCGTCACCTTGGCCAGGATGGAGGCGGCGGCGATGGAGAGCGAGAGCGCATCGCCGCCGATCACGCATTGTACGCGGCAGGGCAGGGTGGGGGCGCGGTTGCCATCGACCAGCACCAGTTCCGGCGCGCGCGGCAGGCGCAGCACCGCGCGGCGCATGGCCAGATGTGTGGCGCCCAGGATGTTGAGCTGGCCGATCTCGCGCGCTGATGCCGCGGCGATCGCGCATTCCACGATGCCCTCCGCGCGCGCCGCGCGCAGCGCCGCGAAGGCGGCCTCTCGCCGACTGGCCGAGAGCGCCTTGCTGTCATCGAGCAGCGCCGCCAGCGCTGGCGGCACGCCCGCGGGGAACATCGCGACAGCCGCGACGACAGGCCCCGCCAGCGGCCCGCGCCCCGCCTCGTCCACGCCCGCGACCAGCCCGCCCGCCGCCTGTTCCAGCGCAAAATCAGGCACGGCGCAGCGCCCGGTAGACCGGCCCCAGCAGGAAGGGCGAGAGGAAGAGCGGGAACTGGCAGAGCGCGAAATAGAGCAGGATCCGCGGTTCGGTCGTGGCCGGCATCACCGCCAGATACAGCGCCATGTTACGATTGCCCGAGAGCAGCCCCGCGGTCAGCGCGAGCCGCTGGCCCGCCGGCAGGAAGGCCAGCGCGGTGGCCGCGTTCAGCACGAGGCAGCCGGCGAAGGCGAGCGCGATGCCGCCCAGCACCCAGGCCGGTTCGGCCAGCAGTTTGGCGAGCATCCCGTCCATCACGCCGAAGCCATAGGCGCAGACCATCAGCACCACCGCGCCATCCGTGGCGCTGCCCCAGCGGTGCAGGCGCTCGCGGCCAGCGAGGCGGCGGATCAGCAGCGAGAGCAGCAAGGGCAGGCCCACCACCAGCGCCAGGCGCAGCATCAGCCCGCCGATCGAGATCGACAGATCGATGCCGAGCAGCCCCAGCGCCAGGGGCGGCGCGGTGAAGGGCACCAGCAAGGTGGTGATGATGGCGACGACGAAGGCGACTTCTCCGTCGAGCCCCACCATGCGCGCGAAGGCGGGTGAGGAGGTGGCGGCGCAGCCGGTGGCCATGATGACGAGTGCCGCGCCAAGCGGCCCGTCCATCCCCGTCGCGCGCACCACCAGCCAGGCCAGCAGCGGGCAGATGAAGAGCAGCCAGAAGGTCAGCGCCACCACCTGCGCGGGGCGCGCGAGCCAGGCCGCGACCTGCGCGAAATCCACCCGCAGCAGCACCAGTGTCATCAGGAATGCCACGCAGGGCGTGATGATGAAGCGGAAGGCCTCGGCCAGGGGCGGCACGAAGAGGCCCACGAAGATGGAGCCCGCCAGCAGTCCCGCGCCGTGCCGCGCCGACCATTCCAGAAGGCTGCGCAGCACGCCCAAGCTTTGATCCCCCGTCCGGGGCGCTTATACCGTTGCGCGTGACACCCGACTATCTCGAACGCCTCAATTCCGAACAGCGCGAAGCGGTGGAAACCCTGGACGGGCCGCTGCTGGTGCTGGCCGGCGCCGGCACCGGCAAGACGCGCGTTTTGACCACCCGATTCGCGCATCTGCTGATGACCGGCCGCGCGCAGCCGCACCAGGTGCTGTCGGTCACCTTCACCAACAAGGCGGCGCGGGAGATGCGCGAGCGGGTGGGTGCGATCATCCAGCGACCGGTGGATGGGCTTTGGCTGGGAACGTTTCATGCCCTGGCGGCGCGGATGCTGCGCCGGAACCCCGAGTTTGTCGGGCTGAAGAGTGACTTCACCATCCTCGATACGGATGATCAGGCTCGGTTGCTGAAGCAGGTGGCGGAGGCGGGGAACCTCGACACCAAGCGCTGGCCTGTGAACGGATTGATGGGCGTGATCCAGCGTTGGAAGGATCGCGGGCTCACGCCTGAACGCGTCACGCCCGCCGAGGATACGGATTTCGCGAACAACCGCGCGCTGGAGTTTTACGCCAATTACCAGGACCGGCTGCGCGCGCTGAATGCCGCGGATTTCGGCGATTTGACGCTGCATGTGACGGAGATTCTGCGCACCCAACCCGATGTGTTGGAACGCTATCACCGGCTGTTCCGCTACATCCTGGTGGACGAATACCAGGACACCAACCTGGTGCAGTATCTCTGGCTGCGGCTGCTGGCGCAGGGGCATCGCAACATCTGCTGCGTGGGCGATGACGACCAGTCGATCTATTCCTGGCGCGGTGCCGAGATCGAGAACATCCTGCGCTTCGAGAAGGATTTTCCCGGCGCGAAGATCGTCCGGCTGGAGAGCAATTACCGATCGACGCAGCATATCCTGGCCGCCGCCTCGGGGCTGATCGCGCATAATGAGGGGCGGTTGGGCAAGACGCTGCGCACCGGCGGCAATGCGGCCGCGGGCGAGTTGGTGAAGGTGCTCTCGCTGTGGGACAGCGAGGAAGAGGCGCGCATGGTGGGCGAGCGCGTCGAGGGTGCGCGGCGCGCGGGAGAGTCCCTGGGCGAGATGGCGATCCTGGTGCGCGCGGGCTTCCAGACGCGTGCCTTCGAGGAACGGCTGATCACGCTGGGCCTGCCCTATCGCGTGGTGGGCGGCGCCAAATTCTACGAGCGCGCCGAAATCCGCGATGCGATGGCCTATTTCCGCGCAACCGTTCAGCCGGCCGATGACCTGGCCTTCGAGCGTATCGTCAACCAGCCGAAGCGCGGCCTGGGCGATACCGCGATGCGCGAGATGCAGGCCCTGGCGCGCGCGCGCGGCATTCCCTTGCTGCTGGCGGCCGATGCCTTGTGCCAGGAGGCAGCGCTGCGCCCGAAGCCGCGCGCGGCGCTGCGCGAATTGCTGGAGAGCTTCACCCGCTGGCGCGCCGGGCTGGACCGCGAGGGGCATGTCGTTGTGGCCGCGAATATCCTGGAGGAATCCGGCTATATTGAGATGTGGAAGCAGGACCGCACGCCTGAAGCGGCGGGCCGGCTTGAGAACCTGAAGGAATTGCTGCGCGCCATGGCCGACTACCCCTCGATGGGCGGCTTCCTGGAGCATGTCGCGCTGGTGATGGACAATGACAGCGACGCCGAGGGCGAGCGCATCTGCCTGATGACATTGCACGCCGCGAAGGGCCTGGAATTCGACCGCGTCTTCCTGCCCGGCTGGGAGGAAGGGCTGTTCCCGCATCAGCGCGCGCTGGATGAATCCGGCACGCGCGGGTTGGAGGAGGAACGGCGTCTCGCCTATGTCGGCATCACGCGCGCGCGGCGGCATTGCATCATCAGCCACGCGGCCAATCGCCGCATCTATGGCAATTGGTCGAGTGCGATTCCCTCGCGCTTCCTGGATGAGTTGCCGGCCGAGCATATCGAGCGCCAGGGCAGCCAGGCGGCGGCGCGCACGCCGGCGTTTTCCGGGCAGTTTCCGCTGACGACGCGCCCGGCCCGCGTGATCGAGGCACCCGCCTGGGAAGTGCCCACGCGCCCCGTCCGCGCCGGCGCATTGCAACCTGGCCAGCGCGTCTTCCACCAGAAATTCGGCTATGGCCGCATCACTGGCGTCGAAGACGACAAGCTGGATGTCGAGTTTGAAAAGGCGGGGCACAAGCGTGTGCTGGACCGCTTCGTGGAGAGTGCATGATGAACCACCGGTTCAACCCTTCGCGCCCTGCGGCGCAGCGGCCATCGGGGGGAATGACAAGCCACCGATTCAGCCCTTCGCGCCCTGCGGCGCTTCGGTCATCGGAGGCATGATGCGCAGGCGCGCCGATCCCCTGGAGACCATCACGCTCGCCGGCCTGCCGGATGAGGCCGTGCCGGCCTACGAAGCCGCTTTCCAATCCCTCGCTGCCTCGGTGAGCTATTTCCGCGAGGAACCGGGCGAGACCTGGCGCCTGGAAGCCGTGCGCGCGCAAGGCGCCGATGCCATAGCGCTGGAAGCCGCACTCGCCATCGCCGCCGCCATCTGCGGCCACCAGGCCACGCCCATCCATGCGCCGGTCGAGGCCGATGGCTGGCTCGCCCGCACGCAGCAGGCCTTCCCCGAACAGGAGATCGGCGGCCGCTTCCTGATCCGCCCGACGCATATCCCCGATGCGCGTCGCCATGACCGCATCGTGCTGCGCCTGGATGCGGGCCTGGCCTTCGGCTCTGGCGAACACAATTCCACCCGCGGCTGCCTGATGGCCTTCGAGCGTGTCGCACATCGCAGGCCGCGGCGGATGCTCGATCTGGGCGCGGGTTCGGCGATCCTGGCCATGGCCGCGGCCATGCGCCTGAAGCGCCCGGTGCTGGCGACCGATATCGAGCCCTGGTCGGTGCGCGTGGCGCAGCAGAATGCGGTGATGAACGGGTTGCGTCACCTGGTGCGCACGCGCCTCGCCGATGGCTGGCGGCACAAGCGCGTCGCCGCCGAAGGGCCCTATGACCTGGTCTTCGCCAATATTCTCGCGCGCCCGCTATGTGCGATGGCGGGGCAATTGGCGCATGCCCTGGCACCGGGCGGAACAGCGATCCTGGCCGGGTTGCTCGGCACCCAGGCGCGCTGGGTGCTGGCCGCGCATCGCCGGCATGGCTTGGTGCTGGAACGCCGGCTGGATGTCGGCCCCTGGACCACATTGGTGCTGCGCCGGCGCTGAGCCGGCTTGCCGGCGGCCCGGCTTGGGAGCACGTTTCGCGGGAGGAAGGACAACGCCATGCCGCAAGCGCCACGCCGCCGCCTGCTGATTTTGACACTCTCGGCCGGGGCCGCCGCCGCGCCCGCTGCCGCACAAGGCTATTCCGACAGTGACCCACGCGACCCCGCCGGCCGTGGCCGCCCGCGCACCGGCACATCGGATAGCGACCCGAATGACCCGGCCGGGCGTGGCCGGCCGAACACCGGCAGTTCGGACAGCGACCCGCGTGACCGTCCCGGCCAGGGGCGCGCGCGCACCGGCCAGTCCGACAGTGACCCCAGGGACCGGCCCGGCCATGGGCGGGCCTATACCGGCCAATCGGATTCCGACCCCAATGACCCGGCCGGGCGCGGCCGCGCCCGCACCGGCGTGTCCGACAGCGACCCGCGCGACCCGGCCGGCCGCGGGGGGTATCGCTATCGCTGAAGGGCGCCCCGTCCCTTAGCGCTGACGCGCGCGGCTGAGAAACGCCAGCCGCTCGAACAGGTGCACATCCTGTTCGTTCTTCAGCAGCGCGCCATAGAGCGGCGGAATCGCCGACTTGCCATCGGCCGCGCGCAGCGCCTCGGGCGGCAGGTCATCCACCATCAGCAGCTTCAGCCAGTCCAGCAGTTCCGATGTCGCGGGCTTCTTCTTCAGTTCGTTCACCTCGCGGATCTGGAAAAAGACGTTCAGCGCCTCGCGCGCCAGCTCCTGCTTGATGCCCGGGTGATGCGCGGCGACGATCTTCTCCATCGTCTCGCGATCGGGGAAGCGGATGAAGTGGAAGAAGCAGCGGCGCAGGAAGGCGTCCGGCAGTTCCTTCTCGTTGTTGGAGGTGATGATCACCACCGGCCGCTGCGTCGCGCGAATGGTCTCGCCAGTCTCGTAGACATGGAATTCCATGCGGTCGAGTTCGAGCAGCAGGTCATTCGGGAATTCGATATCCGCCTTGTCGATCTCATCGATCAGCAGCACCACGCGGCTCTCGGCGGTGAAGGCGTCCCACAGCTTGCCGCGCTTGATGTAGTTGCGGATGTCATGCACCCGCGCCTCGCCCAGCTGGCCGTCGCGCAGGCGCGACACGGCGTCGTATTCATACAGCCCCTGCTGCGCCTTGGTGGTGGATTTGATGTGCCATTCGATCAGCGGCGCGCCCAATGCGCGCGCGACTTCCTGCGCCAGCACGGTCTTGCCGGTGCCGGGTTCACCCTTCACCAGCAGCGGGCGTGACAGGGCGATGGCGGCATTGACCGCCACCTCCAATTCCCGGGTCGAAACATAGTCCTTGCTGGTCTGAAACACGCCGCACTCCCTCAGCTGCAACCCCAGCATGGCAGCCGCCGCGTGGCGTGATAAGCCTATGCGCATGGAGCTCTATTTCATCGCCATGGTCGCCCTTTCGGTCTCCGCCGTGATCGAGGCGCGCAGCAGCACCCCGGGCCTGCGCCCCTCCCACCCGCCGGCAGACCGCGCCTTCCGGCTGTTGGGCCGCAGCGCCTTTGCCGTTTGGCTGGGCCTCATCGTCTGGGGGTTCTTCGTCTTTCCCTGGTGGCAGCCGGTGGCGGGCGTGCTGGGCTCGCTCGCGGCCAATGCCTTCGTGGTGCAGGCCGGCGCGCATCCGGCCTGGCCGGGCATCGCGATGGGCCTGGCGCTGCTTGGCCTGCTGCTCGCGAGTTTCGCGCTGACCAGGCTGATCTGATGAGCAGGCCGCCGAACCTGCTCTTCATCCCGGCCACTCACCCCAAGGCGCTCTTGGCGCTGGGCCATCCGGGCGTGCAGCCCGCCTGGTCATGAGTTGCGAGCCCGGTGAGAGCATCGGCGCCTGGCTCTGCCAGGCAGGCCAGGTGCTGCGCGCGGCGGCCATCGAGAACCCGCGCATGGAGGCGCGCTGGCTGCTCGCCAACGCCATGGGCGCCACGCCCGAAACCCTGCTGCGTGAGCCCCGCGCGCCAGTTCCGCCCGATGCCGCCCAGCGCTTCACCGCCATGCTGGCGCGGCGCGCCCAGCGCGAGCCGATGGCGCATATCCTGGGTCAGGCGGGCTTCTGGGGAATGGAGTTCGCCGTGTCGCAGGCCACGCTGATTCCGCGTGCGGATAGCGAGACCATCGTGCAGGCAGCGCTGGACGCAGCACCCGCGCCGCAACGTGTGCTGGACCTGGGCACTGGGACCGGCTGCCTGTTGCTCGCGGTGCTGTCGGAACGGCCAGGCGCCTGGGGCCTTGGCCTGGACCTGGTGCCCGAAGCGGGCGCGCTGGCCGCGCGCAATGCCGCGCGCCTCGGGCTTGCGCATCGCGCTGCCTTCATCGTTGGCGACTGGTCGGCCGCCCTGGATGCGCGCTTCGACCTGGTGCTCTCCAACCCGCCCTATATCCCCGCCGCCGAGGTGCCCGGGCTGATGCCCGAGGTCGCGGCGCATGAACCTGCGACGGCGCTGGCGGGCGGCGCCGATGGGCTGGAAGCATACCGCCTGCTGGCCCAGGCATTGCCGCGTTTGCTGGCGCCAGGTGGTGTCGCGGTGCTGGAAATCGGCCAGGGGCAGGGCGCCGATGTGACGGCGCTGATGCAGGCAGCGGGGCTGCGCCAGGCCGCGCTGGTGCCCGATCTCGGCGGAATCCCGCGGGCCCTTGTGCTGAAAGCCTGACGCCGCGCTTGCAATTCCGCCCGTTCAGGCCCACAAAAGCATCACGGAACGATTCCGCGGCGGGGCCTTGGGGCCGGCCAGGTCGTCCCGGACCTCGCCAAAACCGATGGGCGCGAGAACAAGCCGCAGCCACGGGTCAAGGGTCGGGCTGATGCCCATCCGATTGGCCCTCCAACATGGACGATACGCGAACTCCAATGAACATGAAACGCATGCGTGGCCGCGGTTTCCGCCAGGGTGGCGGTGGTGGCGGAGGGCAGTTCCGCCAGCACAGCGGCGGCAGCGGCGGCGGCAACCAGCAGCCGATGAACCGCAACCACGTCTTTGACAGCAGCGGCCCGGATGTGCGCGTGCGCGGCACCGCGCAACAGTTGTTTGAGAAATACCTGCAACTCGGCCGCGACGCGACCAGCGGCGGCGACCGCGTGATGGCCGAGGCGTATTTCCAATATGCGGAACACTACTTCCGCGTGCTGGGCGCGATGAACCAGGCCCAGGCCGCGCAGCAGGGCCAGCCCGGCCCCGCGCCCAATGGCCAGCAGCGCCACCAGCGCCAGGTGCCGATTGACGATGAGGGCGAACCGCAGGGCGAGGCGACCATCATCCCTGACGCGACCGCCAACATCACCGCCGACCTTGAGGCCGAACTGGCCGCCGAGACGCCGCCGGCGGAGCAGCGCCCCGCCTGAATTCAGCCTTGCCGGTTGGCCGCGAGTTGTGCGGCCAGTCGCAGCGCCGCGATCAGCGATGACGCATCGGCGATGCCAAGGCCCGCGATGTCCAGCGCCGTGCCGTGGTCGGGGCTGGTGCGGATGATCGACAGCCCCAGCGTGACATTCACGCCGCCCGCCATGTCCAGCGTCTTGATCGGGATCAGCGCCTGGTCGTGATAGAGGCAGATGGCGCAGTCCATGCGCGGGCGCGCGTGCGCGGTGAACATGGTGTCCGGCGGCAAAGGGCCGCGGGCGTCAATGCCCAGCGCGCGCAATTGCGCCACCGCCGGGGCGACGATCTCGATATCCTCAAGGCCCATGGTCCCGGCCTCACCGGCATGCGGGTTCAGCCCGGCCACCGCGAGCCGCGGGGCGGCGATGCCGAAATCCCGTTGCAGGCCGGCGGCGGTGATGCGCGCGACCTGCACGATCATCTCCGGCGTCAGCCGCGCGATGGCGCGGGCCAGCGGTTCATGGATCGTCACTGGCACCACGCGCAATTCGGCGCTGGCCAGCAGCATGACCGGCTGCGCTGCATCGGGCGCCAGTTTGTGCAGGAATTCGGTGTGGCCTGGATGCGCGAAGCCTGCGGCGGTCAACGCGGATTTCTGGATCGGGTTGGTCACTACCGCGCCGGCGCGGCCCGCGCGTGCGAGCGCGACGGCGGTTTCGATGCTGGTCAGCACAGCGCTGGCCGTGGCCGGGCTGGGCGCGCCGCGCATGGCGGGGCTGGGCAGCGGCTGGTGCAGCACCGGCAGCGAATGGGCGAAGGCCGCGCGCGCATCCTCGATGCGCGTGACGCGCGTGACGGGCACATCCGTGATCAGCGCGGCATCGCCGATGAAGCAGAAATCCAGCCCCTGCCCGCGCAGCGCCGCCCAGGCCTTGGCGGCGATTTCCGGCCCGATGCCGGCCGGCTCGCCCATGGTCAGCGCGAGCGTCACAGCGCGCGAATCCGGGCCAGCAATTCATCCACTTCCGCGGCGCGCTGGTACAGGCCGAAGCCGAAGCGCAGCCGCCGGCCGCGACGGTCGGTCACGACATGCGCAGCCGCCAGGCGCGCCTGCCAGGTCTCGGCATCGTCCAGGTCGAAGGTGAGGAAATTGCCGCGCGCCGGGTTGGCGATCGGCACGACCAGGCGCCCCGGGTCCAGTGCCGTGCCGGCCAGGCCCGCCACGAAGTGCGCCTGCAAGGCGTGCGCATGCGCATGGATGTCGGCCACCGTCACGCCCACGCTCTCCACCCAGTTCAGCGCCGCGTGCAGGCGGTAGATGCCGCCGGGGTCGAAGGTGGCACCCATGAAGCGCATGCCGTCGGGCGCATAGGGGACGCCCGCGCCGCCGGCATCCAGCGCGCCGAAGGCGGCGAACCAGCCGGTGTTGCGCGGGCGCGGCAGCCAGTCGGGCGGGCAATGCATGAAGCAGCAGCCCTCCCCGCCCATCGCATATTTGTAGCCGCCGGCGGTGTAGAAGGCGCGGGGCGCGAGCGCCGAGAAATCGACCGGCATGGCCATGAAGCTGTGGTAGCCGTCGATCACCAGCACGGCCTCGCCGGCCGCCTCCGCCAGTGCCTCCAGGCCGCTGAGCACGGCGCCGGAGGTGAAGAAGACCTGGCTGACCCAGATCAGGTCGAAGCCTCGGCGCGCCGCCTCGACCAGCCTGGCCACGCAATCGCGCGCCGGTTCGGCGGCGATGCGGTGCAATTCGATCAACCCGTCCTCGGCCAGGCGTTCGGCCTGGCGGGCGAAGGACATGAATTCGGCGTCCGTGGTCAGCACGCGCGGCCTGCGGCCTTGCGGCAGGGAGGCCAGGATGCGGGCGGCAAATTCATGGGTATTGGGCGCGAAGACCAGCGTTGTCGGGTCGGGCAGTCCCAGCAGGCCCGCGATGCGTGCGCGCACCGCCGCGAGCTTGTCGCCCAGGATCGGTCCCCATTTGCCGTCCATCAGCCGCGCCGCGTCGTCCCACACATGCATATGGGCGGCCCGCGTCGCATCGGGCCATGGGTGATGGCTATGCGCCGCGAAATGCAGGCGCCTCGGATCGGCGCGCAGGAAGCCGTTGAAATGGGCAGCAAGGTCCAGCATGGGCGCAAGATGGGGGGCGCCGCTGCGCTTGGCTATTCCCCCAATGCCACGCCCTCGCGCCTGGGGTCCGCGCCGCCTTGCAGCAGCAGCGTGTCACCCTGGCGGCGGATGCGGATCAGGTTCAGGCCCGATGGCATGGGCAAGACCCGCAAGGTTGCGCCGCGCGCTTCCAGCGCTGGGCCATGCGCTGCGGTGGCGGTGCTTTCTTCCAGCTCGATGAACTCGTTGAAGGGGCCGACATGTGGCAGGGCGGCGGCGGCCTGTGCGTCCATCCCCCAATCCAGCAGCGCCACCAGCGATTGCGCGACATAGCCGATGATGCGCGCGCCGCCGGGCGAACCTGTGACAGCCAGCAGTTGGCCCTGGGCGTCGAACACCATGGCTGGCGACATCGAGGAACGCGGCCGCTTGCCGCCGGCCACGCGATTGGCGACCGGCAGGCCGTCGATCTCGGGGCGGAAGGAGAAATCCGTGAGCTGGTTGTTCAGCACGAAGCCGCCCACGCCAATATGCGCACCGAAGGGCCCCTCGACCGTGGTGGTCATCGACACGGCGCGGCCCTGCGCATCCACCACCGAGACTTGCGCCGTGCCGCCGGGCGTCTCGCGTTGCGCGGCCGGCGCGGGTGCGGGGGCCAGGCGCGGATTGCCGGCGCGGGGCTGCGCGATGGCGCGCGCGGCATCCAGCGCCTGCGCGCGCAGCAGCAGGTAGCTCGGGTCCAGCAGCCCGGCGACGGGCACCGGGATATCCATCGGGTCCGCCAGGAAGCGGTTGCGGTCGGCGAAGGCGAGCCGCCCGGCATCGCCCAGCAGCAATGCGGCCTCCGCGCCTGCGGGCGGTATGCGGGGCATGTCCAGGTGCTCCAGCAGGCCCAGGATTTGCAGCACGGCCAGCCCGCCCGAGGGCGGCGGCGGCACGCACACAACCCAGATGCGATAGGGGCGGCACAGCGCTGCGGCGCGCCGCGGTGCATAGCCGGCCAGGTCATCGGCGGTCAGCAGCCCGGCATTGGGGTGGCTGCGCACCACGCGCGCGATTTCCGCGGCGATCGGGCCGCGATGCAGCGCATCCGCGCCCTGTTCGGCGATGGCGCGCAGTGTCGTGGCTAAGGCCGGGTTGCGCAGCGTCGCACCCTCGGCCAGCGGCGTGCCGCCGGGCGTGTAGATCGCGCCCAGCACCGGGTCGCGGCGCAGCGTCTCGGCGCTGGCGGAGATGGCGGCGGCGAGGCGCCGGGACACCAAGAACCCCTCCTCCGAGAGGCGGATCGCGGGCTGGAACAGCGCCGCCCATTCCAGCCTGCCATGTTCCCGGTGCGCGGCGGCCAGCATGCGCATCACGCCAGGCACGCCCACGCTGCGGCCACCGACGACAGCGGCGGGGAAGGCCATGGGCTGGCCATTGACGATGAACAGATCACCGCGCGCGGCGGCGGGTGCCACCTCTCGGCCGTCCCAGGCGATGGTGCCGTCGGCGGGGTCATGATGCAGCAGGAAGGCGCCGCCACCGATGCCGGAAGATTGCGGCTCCACCAGCGTCATCACAGCTTGCGCGGCGATGGCCGCATCCAGCGCGGAGCCGCCGGCGCGCAGCATGGCAAGTCCTGCCTCGGAGGCCAGCGGATGCGGCGCGACGACCATGTGCCGACGCGCTTCCTGCGCGTGGGCCGCGCCCGCCAGGCACAGCAGCGCCGCTGCGAGTAACCGCCTCAAGCGCGGCTGGCCTTGTGGCGCAGCAGCGCCATCAATTCGCGGTCGCGCCAGGCGCTGCGGGCGGCGACCTGGTCGGTGGGAAGCGTTTCGCGGCGCTGGCGGTTCACTTCGGCGACGGTCGGCGCGTCGAAATCATAGGGCGGCATTTCCTCGGTCAGCGCATGCAGCAGTGGGCCATAGCGATCGGCATAATCGGGGATGCCGCCCGGCGCGTTGAGGTCGCAGGTTTCGAAGGGGCCCATGAAGGCCCAGCGCAGGCCAAGGCCATGCTTCACGCAGGCGTCGATGTCTTCCACCGACATGACGCCGGCCTTCACCAGGCGGAAGGCTTCGGCGACGAGTGCCGCCTGCAGGCGGTTCAGCACGAAGCCGCGGGTTTCCTTATGCGCGGTGACCGGCACCATGCCGGCCGCGGCCATGATGCGCCGCGTGCGGTCGATGGTCTCGGGCGCGGTCCAGGGCGCGCCGACCAGTTCCACCAGCGGCACCAGATAGGGCGGGTTGACCGGGTGCGAGACCAGGCACCGCGCGCGGCCGGCCAGTGTTTCCGTGAACTGGCTCGCGGGGATGCCGGAGGTGGAGGAGGAGAGGATCACATGCTGCGGGCACAGCGCATCCATCGCGGCGAAGATGGCGCGCTTGGGCTCGAGCCGTTCGGGGCCGTTTTCCTGCACGAAATCAGCCCCGGCGAGGCAGGCTTCCATGGTCGGCGCCACGCCGATGCGCCCGGCAATGGCGTCCGGCGCATCGGCCAGCAGGCCCTGGGCGGCGAGGTCCGCCAGGCGCTCGGCGATGATGGATTGCGCAGCGGCGGCGGCGCGCGGCTCGGCGTCCCACATGGTCACGGCATGGCCGGCGCGGGCGAAGACCATGGCCCAGGAACGGCCGATCAACCCGGTGCCGATGATGGCGATGCGCTCCATGCGACGCTTCCCTATATTGATGGCGGGGCAGGGTGCCCCGATGCGAGGAGCGGCGCAACGCGATGGGCTGGAAGAAGCGGGCCAGGCAGGAATGGGAAGCCCGGCACGGCGCGCCGCCGCCGCGCGACATGCCGCTGCGCGCGATGCTGCCGGCGCGGCCGCTCTGGCCCGGGCTGGTGCCGCCGCTGCGCTATGCGGTGGGCATGGGGCTGCTCGGCTTCTGCCTCTGGCTGCCGGCCTTCGTGGCGCTGTTCCGCGCATGAACTGGCGTCGCTGGCGGGCCTTCATTCCGCTCGTCCTGGCCTGGCCGCTGCTGCTGGACCTGCCCGTTGGCATGCTGTTCGGCCATGGGCGCGGGCTGGTGGGCGCGATGCTGGGGCTTGGGCTGTTCACGCTGGCGGCGATGCGCGTGCAGCGCGGCGGGCATGGCGATACGCGGCGCGGCGCGGTGCTGGTGGGCGTGGGCGCGGGGCTGGTCGCGGGGCTGGGGGCCGGGGTGTTTCCGCCGGTCGCGGTGGCGCTGGGCTTCGGCGCCTATGCCGGCGCGCGGCTGATCTGGGATGACCTGCCCGAGGCCGCGCCGGAGCCGGCACCGCCGCCGCGCGCGGCCATCGAACCCGGGCCGCTGGATGAGGCCGCCGCCCGGTTGCTGGTGGTTCGGGCCGCGGCACCGCGCCTGCCCCTGACGCTGGCGCTGACCGGTGCTGTGGATGCGATGGAGGCGCTGCGCGCCGAACTCGCCCCGCGCCCGGACATGCTGCCCGAGGCGCGGCGCTTCCTGCTGACCAACCTCGATGGCATCGAGCGCATCCAAGCGCGGCTGGCTGCGGGCGCCGAGCCGCCGGCGCCGCTGTCCCCCCTGCTGGCGGAAATGGCGCGCGCGGCCGATGATTGGCGCGGCCGCCTGCGAGCCCTGGAGACCGAGGCGCTGGAAATCCAGGTGAAGGTCATGGCCGACCGCCTGCGTGAGGAGGGACGATGAGCGAGAACCCGGCAAGCCTGATGCAGCCCGCGCCCATGTCCGAGGAGCGCCGGGCCGCGATCGCGCAACTGGCCGCACAGATCGATCTGGCCGAGCCCACCACCATCCTGCGCTTCGGCGCGGCCACGCAGAACCGCGCCCAGGAAGCGGCCAATGCCATGCTGGAAGGCGCCAGGGCCAGCGAGAGCGGGGAGGCCGGCGCCTCGCTCTCGGCCATGCTGGCGACGCTGCGTGGCTTCGACGTGACCAAGGCCGCCGAGAAGCCCGGCTTCGTCGCGCGTCTGTTCAGCCGCGCCAAGGCCGAGGTGGGCAGCATCGTCATGCGCTACGAGACGGTGCGCGGGCAGATCGAGGCGATCGGCGACAGGCTGGATCGCCACCGCACCCGCCTGCTGGAGGATGTGGAGCGGCTGGACCGGCTCTATGACGCGACGCTGGAATGGTTCCACGCGCTGGCCGACCATATCGCCGCCGGCGAGATGGCGCTCGCGCGGACCGAGGCCGAGACCCTGCCCGCGCTGGTGCTGGCCGCCGAGAACGCCGATGACCCGCTGGCGCCGCAGAAGCTGCGCGATGCGCGCGCGGCGCGCGATGAGTTGGAACGCCGCGTGCATGACCTGCGGCTGACGCGCCAGGTGGCGATGCAGGCGCTGCCCTCGATCCGGCTGATCCAGGAGAATGACAAGGCACTGGCCGCCAAGATCCATTCGGTGCTGGCCAATACCGTGCCGCTGTGGCGCCAGCAGCTGGCCCAGGCGCTGGCCATCCATCGCATGCGCGAGGCGGGGCGAGCGGTGAAATCCGCCACCGACCTGACCAATGAATTGCTGACGGCGAACGCCGAGACGCTGCGCCGTGGCAATGCCGAGGCGCGCGTGGAACTGGAACGTGGCGCGATGGATATCGAGGCGGTGAAGCGCGCCAATGCCGCGCTCGTCGGCACCATCGAGGACAGCTTGCGCATCGCCGAGGAAGGCCGCGCGGGGCGGGTGAAGGCCAGCGCGGAACTGGCGATGTGCGAGGCCGAGATCAGGCGCGCGCTGACGGCGGCGAAGGCGCGCGCGCCTCAGCCGGGGTAAGGCAGGAGAACGGCATCCCGCCGCACATAAAGCGGGTGCTTGGGCGAGCCATCGGCATTCACCGCGAAGCAGCGCAGCGCGATGCCCTCCGCGGCCAGCATGCGCGCCACCTGCCCGCCGCGCCCGCGCAATTCCCGCGGCGGCTGGCCCCAGGCGGCGACCACCACGCCCGCGCGGCGGGCATGGTCCAGGATGGCGGCGTCATTGCCCGGCCCGATCGGATCGGCGGTTTCGAGCAGGCGCTGCTTGTCGGTGGCGCGATAGGCAAAGATGTTGAGCATGACCGCGGCCCCGTAGCCCCAGGCGCGGGCGCGGGCCATGCAGCCGGCCACCGTGGGGTCGTCAGCGGTCTCATCGGCCACGGAGGGGTTCATGCCGATGAAAGCGGCGTGACCGCCGCTGCCGATGGTCGCGTCATCCCAGCGGCGTTCCAGCCATGTGCGCCATTGCCCGCAGGGCGAGAAACCCGCCGCTGACCGGATATCGGCGGCCAGTTTCAGCCGCACCTTGCCGCCTGGATCGTGCTTCATCCTCACGCCCCCGAAAAAAATCGGCCCGCCATGTCCCTTCGGGCCGGGCCCGCGCGTCTGCATGGCATGCGACACGAAAGGAGCAAGACCATGCATGCCATCATGTTCCGCCGCCAGGGCGGGCCGGAGGTTCTGGAGCGTGTGGAACTCCCGTGCCCAACGCCAGGGCCGGGCGAAGCGCTGGTGCGCGTCACCGCTGCCGCGCTGAACTATTCCGATGTGATGCGCCGCCGTGGCGACAGCTACCCCTTTCCCACCCCCTTGCCCTTCATGCCCGGCAGCGAGATGGCCGGCATCGTGGAAGCGCTGGGCGAGGGCGTGGCGGCACCTGCCGTCGGCACGCGCGTCTTCGGCGCGACCGGCGCTGGCTGCCATGCCGAATATGTGGTGGCGCCGGCGGTACAGCTGCATGCCATCCCGCCGGGGCTCGATGACCGGCAGGCGGCCGGGCTGATCGTGGCCGGCGGCACCGCCGCGCTGCTGCTGCGCGAGGCCGCGCGGCTGCAACAGGGCGAGAGCATCTTTATCCCGGCCGCCACCGGGGGTGTCGGCAGCTATGCCGTGCAGTTGGCCCGCATGATGGGCGCCGGGCGCGTGATCGCGGGGGTGGGCGATGCCGCCAAGCGGGGGGCCGCGCTGGCCCTGGGCGCCAGCGATGTGATCGACACCAGCGCGCCGGACTGGCCGGCGGCCCTGCTGGCCGCAACCGGCGGGCAGGGCGTGGATGTGCTGCTGGAGATGCAGGGCGGCCAGGCGCTGGAGGCCGGGCTTGCCGCACTCGCGCCCTTCGGCCGGGCGATCGTCTTCGGCAAGGCCAATGCGCGTGAGGCGGTGCTGGGCGCGGCCGTCCAGGCGCGGCTCTTCTACGACCCCGCACGCAACCAATCCGTCCAGGGCTTCAACCTGGGCGGCTATATCTTCCAGCGCCCCGCCGCGCTGGGAGCGGCGATGGGCGCGCTGCTCGGCGGCATGATGCAGGGGCGGGTGATACCTCCGCCCGTGACAGCCATGCCGCTGGCCTCGGCCGCTGACGCGCACCGGCTTCTCGAAAGCCGCGCCGTCATCGGCAAGCTTGTCCTGACCCCCTGAAACATCCCAACCTCAACCCAGGAGACCACCATGCAATACACCCTTCTGTTCCATGGCCCGAACATGCCGGCCGACCATGTGCCCAGCGCCGAGGAGCAGGCGCAGATGCAGCGCGTCTGGGGCGAGTACATGACGGCGCTGAACGCCGCGGGCATCGTGCGCGGCGGCCAGGCGCTGATGCCCGTGCACACCGGCAGCACCGTGCGCCTGCGCGACGGCAAGCGGCATGTGCAGGACGGCCCGATGGCCGACAGCAAGGAATCGCTGGGCGGCTTCGTGGTGATCGACGTGCCTGACCTCGATGTGGCGCTCGACTGGGCGGCGCGTTCGCCCAGTTCGCTGCATGGCTCCACCGAGGTCCGCCCGGTCTGGGAAAACCCGCTGGCGTGACACCCGCCGCCTGGCATGCGGCCGAGGTCGCGGCGCGCGACGCCTATGGCCGGCTGCTGGCGCGGCTGGCCTGGCGGTGGCGGGATGTGGCGGCGGCCGAGGATGCCCTGGCCGCCGCACTCGAGGCCGCGTTGACCGCCTGGCCGCGCGATGGCGTGCCCGCCGCACCACAGGCCTGGCTGGCCCGCGTGGCGGAGCGGCGGCTGCTCGATGCCGCGCGCCATGCCCGCGTGGCCGCGCACCCGGACACGCAATGGATGCTGTCGCAGGAGAGGGAGGAGGCGGCCATGGATCGGCGCCTGTCGCTGCTGCTGGTCTGCGCGCATCCGGCGATTGATGCGCAGCTGCACGCGGCGCTGATGCTGCAGACGGTGCTGGGCCTGGATTCGGCGCGCATCGCGCCCGCCTTCCTCGCCACGCCCGAGGCGATGAAGCGCCGCCTCTCCCGCGCCAAGGAGAAGATCCGCCAGGCGCGCATCCCCTTCGAACTGCCCGGCGAGGAGGCGCTGCCCGAGCGGCTCTCGGCCGTGCTGGAGGCGATCTACGCGGCCTTCTCGATCGACAATGACGCGGCCGGCCAGTCGCTGGCCGATGAGGCGATCTTCCTGGCCGAACTGGTCAGCCTGCATCTGCCCGCCGAGCCCGAGCCGCTCGGCCTGCTGGCGCTGATGCTGCATGTGCAGGCCCGGCGCGCGGCAAGGCTGACCCTGGGCTTCACGCCCCTGGCCCAGCAGGACACCGCGCTGTGGGACCGGGCAATGGCGCGCCAGGCCGATGCGCTGCTGGCGCGCGCGGCGGGCGCAGGGCGGCCGGGACCGTTCCAGCTGGAAGCGGCGATCCAGTCCGCCCATGCCTCACGGGCGGTGACCGGCCAGACCCCTTGGGAGCAAATCCTCGGTCTCTATGCGGTGCTGAACGCCCATTGGCCGACGCTGGGCACGCTGGTCGCGGCCTGTGCCGCCGCACTCGAGGCCGGGCGGCTGGACCAGGCCATGGCCGAATGGGCGCCGCTGGCCAGCCTGCCCGAGGCGCAGGGCTACCAGCCGCTCTGGGCGGTGGGCGGCTTCATCGCACGCGCGGCGGGCGACAGGGCGGCCGCGGCCAGCCGCCTGGAACGCGCGGCCGGCATGGCGCAGGATGCCGCCCAGGCCAGCTTCCTGCGGGGCGCGATCTGAAACCGCATGGCCGGCATTGTCGCGCCAGGGACCATGGGCTACACGCGGCCCCTTGATCGATCCGGCCCGCGGGCGTGGTGGAACTGGCAGACACGCTGGATTTAGGTTCCAGTGGCGCAAGCCGTGGGGGTTCAAATCCCTCCGCCCGCACCATCCCCCAAGGCCTGCCTGACCTGGAGCGAATGCGCGCGATGAATGTGACCGAAGTGACCAATGAGGGCCTGAAGCGGGCCTATACCGTGGTGGTGCCTGCCACCTCCATCGCCGCGCAGAAGGCCAAGCGCTTGGCCGAGCTGTCCAAGGATGTGAAGATTGCGGGCTTCCGCCCCGGCAAGGTGCCGGCCGCGGTGCTGCAGCAGCGCTATGGCCAGGCGGTGATGGGCGAGGTGCTGGAAGCATCCGTGCAGGAAGCCAGCAGCAAGGTGCTGGAGGAGCGCGGCCTGCGCCCGGCGCTGCAGCCCAAGATCGACCTGGTGAATTTCGCCGATGGCGCCGACCTGGAATTCCGCATGGATATCGAGGTGCTGCCAGAAATCCCGATGCCGGACTTTTCCGGGATATCGGTGACGCGGCTGAAGGCGACGCCGGCCGATGCGCAGGTCGATGAAGCATTGGCCAACATTGCGCGCCGGCAGTCGAGCCTGGAGGAGGTGGCGCCGCGCGCCGCCGCCAAGGGCGAGGTGATCTATGTCGATTTCGAAGGCCGCGTGGATGGCGAGGTCTTCAAGGGCGGCACCGGCCAGGACATGCCGGTGGAAGTGGCCGGCCCCGGCTTCGTGCCCGGCTTCTCCGAGCAGCTGGAAGGCATGGCGCCGGGCGAGCACCGCACCGTGACCGTGACCTTCCCGGCCGACTACACGGCCACCGAGCTGGCCGGCAAGGAAGCCACCTTCTCGGTGACGGCGAAGTCCCTGAAGGTGTTCGCGGTTCCCGCGATCGATGAGGAATTCGCCAAGAAGCTGGGCAGCGAATCGGTCGAGAAGATGCGGGAGATGGTCACCTCCATCCTGCAGAACGAGTATGACGGCGCGGCCCGCATGAAGGTGAAGCGCCAGTTGCTGGACGCGCTGGCCGAGCGTGCTTCGTTTGAAGTGCCCTCGGGCATGGTCGATGGCGAGTTCAACGAGATCTGGCAGCGCGTTGAGGCCGACATGAAGGCCGGCCGCCTGGACGAGGACGACAAGGGCAAGGACGAGGAGACGCTGAAGGCCGATTACCGCGCCATTTCCGAGCGTCGCATTCGCCTGGGCCTGATGCTGGCTGAGATCGGCCGCACCAACAACATCCAGGTCAGCCGCGAGGAATTGCAGCGCGCGATGCAGGCCGAGATGGCCCGCTATCCGGGCCAGGAGAAGATGGTGCTGGAGTATTTCCAGAAGAACCCGCAGGCGGTCGAAGGGCTGCGTTCGCCGATCTTCGAGGAGAAGGTGGTGGACTTCATGCTGGAACTGGCCAAGGTCGAGGAGAAGGCGGTGACGCAGGAGGAATTGGCGAAGGCCGATTGATCCGGCGGTGCGGGCCGCTCAAGCGGCCCGCCCCACCGCTGTTGCTGGATTTTGGCCCTGTGTTCGCCTAAGTAAGACTGCGTCGTCACGCGGTATTACAGGAGGCCGACATGGCAACCACCGTCACCACCAAGGGCCAGGTCACGATCCCCAAGGCAGTGCGCGACATGCTTGGGATTCAGCCCGGCAGTGCCGTCACCTTCGACATGGTCGAGGACGGCCGCGTGGTTCTCAACAGGGTCGTGCCCCGTGGCACCGCGGCCCGCCCCACCAGCCGTTTCGCCAAGCTGCGCGGTCGCGCCACCGCGGGCATGACCACCGAGCAGATCATGGCACTCACGCGCGGCGCGGACTGACGTGACACTGGTCGACACCAATGTCCTGCTGGACCTGGTGACCGATGACGCAAACTGGGTCGAATGGTCGCAAGGCCAGTTGGAAGCCGCCGCCTTGCGCGGGCCTTTGGTCATCAATGATCTGGTCTATGCCGAGTTCTCCGTCGGCTTTCGGCGCATCGAGGAGGTCGACGGCGTGCTGGCCGCCGCGCGCATCGAGACCATCGCCATTCCGCGCGAGGCGCTGTTCTTGGCCGGCAAGGCCTTCCAGCGCTACCGCGCCTCGGGCGGCGCCCGAGGCTCTGTCCTGCCGGATTTCTTC
>JAIXVH010000363.1 GCA_027483125.1 Acetobacteraceae bacterium
CGCTTGCGGCCATGGGCGTGAATCCGCCCTGCAAAACTGGCGCGTCGCGCCCGCCTATGCGGGCGAGACGCGCGGCCAGCTGGGGTTCTCGAAGCGCTGGATTTCCAGTGTGTTCCCCGCCGGGTCGTGGAAGAAGAAGTGGTACACCTTGTACTCCACCGACAATTCCGGCGCGTGCGGGATGGCCAGTCCCTTTGCCTTCAGGAACTCGTACCAACCATCGACATCATCGGCGACGAAGGTGAAGACCACGCCGCCTTCCACGCGCGGATTATCCGTCACGCGTGACGCGCGCGACATGCACAGGCCCAGATAGGCCCTGCTTCCCGCGACTTCGTAGATGCGGCAGCGGCCCTGGTTCTGCACCAGCTTCAACTCCATCACCCGCTCGTAGAAATCCCAGCAGGCGGGCGCGTCATCGGCGTACAGGAACGTGACCTGCTGGTCGAAATCGGGTCGTTGCATGAGGCTATGTCCTGGGCAAAGTGGTGCGAAGCGCAATGTCGATTCGAACAGAGGAAGGCAAGATGCAATCACCCATCCCCATTCAGGAACCCGCATGGCTGAAGGAGTTCAAGTCCTTCATCATGCGCGGCAACGTGATCGACCTGGCGGTCGGCATCGTGATCGGCGCCGCCTTCACCGCCATAGTCTCCTCGGCCGTCGAGGATCTGCTGAACCCGATCATCGGCCTGCTGATCGGCGGCATTGATTTCTCGAACCTGTTCGTCGTGCTGTCTGGCGAGCGCAAGGCCAGCCTGGAAGCGACGCGCGAGGGTGGCGCTGCGGTGCTCGCATTGGGCAAGTTCATCAACGCCATCATCAAGTTCATCATCGTGGGCTTTGCGGTGTTCTGGATGATCAAGGTGCTGGCGCGCTTCAAGGGCAAGGAAGAAGCCAAGGCCCCGCCGCCGCCCAGCCGCAGCGAGGAACTGCTCGCCGAGATCCGCGACCAGCTCAAGGCGCGCTGAGCTTCACCTTCCCCGCGCCCACCAGCGCGGCAACACGCACCGCGAGCGCCGATGTGGCGCTCGCCTCCAGCCCCAGCATGCGGGTGATGCCGGTGGCCAGTTCTTCCTCGGTCAGCGCAGGTGTCGCGGCTTGCAGCGCAACCGCCGCAGCCTCGATTTCAGCGGGCGCGATCATCGCGGGCCGGCGCAGATGCGCCCCCACCTGCGCGCGGTTGCGCGGCACGGGCGGTGGGCTGTCCTCCGCGCTGTGGAACCCGCCCTGTTCGCGCGTGCCATGCAACTGGGCGGCGAAGCGCAGTGCCTCCGTGATGGCTGCGCGATCCGCCGCATCCAGCGCCGCCGCACCCCACAGGATGCGCATGCGTTCGGCGACCGCATCGGTGTGCACCGGCGCTTCCGCGGCGATGATCTGCGCGACCAAGCCGGCGCGCGCACCAGGCGGCATCGCGGCCATGCGGTTGTCCTTCGGCACCTCCAGCAGCGCTTCGATATAGGGTGTGGCCAGCCCGGGATCGGGCGCGATGGCCGCCGCCGCTTCCTCGACCGGCGCGCCCAAGGCCGAGCGCAGCCTGGCCTCCGCGGCCTTCGGCCGGTTCAGCCAGTCCAGGCTCCATGAGCGTGTGAGCCGCCAGCCCATCTGCGTCAGCGCGCCCTGCCGTCCGCGGTCGCGGTCGCGCGCGCAACGCAGCGCGGCCCAGTCGGCGCCATCGGCCTCGATGCCCAGCTCGAAGCCGGCATCACCAGCGGCAGCCACATCCAGGTACAGGCCGGAAATCCCGATGCGCTGCACCGCCCGCTTGCCTGCACCCTGCACCACATCCGAAATCGCCGATGCCAGCGGCGATTCACCGCCGCCCGCGCCACCCCGCGGTGCATCCACACCGCCCGCCGCGAAGGCCAGAAAACTCTTCAACGCCGCCACACCGCGCCCGGATGCGCGCGCCAGGTCGATCTCCTCCGCGCCGATGGAACTGAACACGATGCAGCGCTTCTTCGCGCGCGTGATCAGCACGTTCAGCCGCCGCTCGCCGCCATCGGCGGATAGCGGGCCGAAGCGCATCGCAAGCTTGCCGCCGGCATCGCGCCCGTAGCCGACCGAAATCATGATCGCGTCGCGCTCGTCGCCCTGCACATTCTCGAGGTTCTTCACGAAGAAGGGCTCGTTCGGATGCGCGTTGAAGAAGGCCTCCGTCTCGGGCGAATCGCGTCGCGCCTTTTCCACCGCCTCCACGATTGCGTCGCGCTGCCGCACGGAAAACGCCGCGATGCCCAGGCTGTCGCCGGGCGTCTCGCGCGCATGGCGCAGCACTGCTTGCGCCAGTGCCTCGGCCTCTGCCGCATTGGTGCCGCTGCCGCCGGAATCGAAGCTGCCCGCCACCTTCACCAGCGACAGGCCGAGCGCCGCAGAACGCGGCCGCGGGCTCGGCAGCACGAACAACCGCCCGCCATAGAATTCCGCGTTGGACGTCGCGATCAGGCTCTCGTGCCGGCTGCGGTAGTGCCAGCGCAGCATGGCGTTGGGCACGCCGCGCGCATTGGCCAGGCCAAGGATGCTCTCCACCTCGCGCGCCGCCAGTTCCTCGCTCGGCGCCTCAACCTCCTCCTCATCGGTGGTCATCCGCTGGAAGAAGCGCGTGGGCGGCATCTGCTTGTCATCGCCGACCACCACCATCTGCCGGCAGCGCGCAATCGCGCCCAGCGCATCCACCGGCTCGATCTGGCTCGCCTCGTCCATCACCAGCAGGTCGAAGGAAAGTCCCGGCTTCAGGCCATGCGGTGGCGCCAGGAACTGCGCGACCGAGAGCGGCGACATCATGAAGACAGGCTTGATCGCCTGCACGGTGGACCCCGCCCGCAGCAGCAATTCGCGCACCGGCAGATGGCCGCGCCGCTTCTCCATTTCGCCGGCCAGCATGCGCAGGCCGGGCGTGTCGCGCACCGCACGCATGCGACTATGGTGTGCCGCTGCAGCCTCTGCTCGGGTCAGTGCCACGCGCGCGGCATCGGCGGCGCGGAATTCCTCGACGACGCGATCAAAGCCCTCGCCATCGAAGGCGGCCAGTGCCGGATCGGCGCGTGTCGCGGCGCGCAGCAGCGCCTCCAGCATGGCGTATTCGGCGGCGTCCTGAGCGGCTTCGGGCGCAATGCGGCCGGCTGCCAGCGCATCGGCCAGCGGTGCCAGTTCCGGCGCCGCCTCGCGCGCGCGATACCAGGCCAGCCATGGTTGCAGCGCGTCGGGTTCGCTGGCGGCGGCGGCCAGCCATTCGGCGATAGCGGGGAAGGGTATCGCGCCAACATCCAAGCCCAGCAGCGCTTGCAATTCATCGGCCGCAGCACAGGCTGCGGTCAGCGGCGCCGCGGGCTGCGCGGGCGCTTCCACGATGCCACTGCGCCAGGATTCACCGAAGGCGATGCGCGCCCAATTCTCGGCCGAATCAAGCCGCGCCGCTGCATCGCGCAGCGCGATCGCAGCATCCAGGACGGGCAGCGGATCGGCGTCGGCATCCTGTGCGACCTCTGCCAACACTGCCTTCGCCGCGCGCCGCGCGGCGGAGAGAAAGCCGAACATGCCGCCGGCTTCGGCCAGCGTCGCGCGCGCTTCGTCCAGGCCTTGCACGCCCGCAGCAGCAGCCTTCAGCCGTCCGTCGGGCGAGGCCAGCAGCGCCAGGTCCGCGCGCAGCGCGGCGATGCGCGCGGCACCGCCCTGCCAGTTCGCGTCTCCCGGCGGGCTCTCGCCCAGCATGCGCGCCAGCGTCTCGGCGCGCGCCAGCATCGCGCGCCCGGCGGCCGGCGTGATGTCCGGCGCGCCGGCGATGGCGCGGATCAGCCCGGGCAGCCGCGCCAGCACGCGTTCTGCCTGCGTCGCATCCAGCGCCACGGTCACGCCGCGCCATGGGCTTCGCGCACCGGCTGCGCGCGCGGCCAATTCGCGCGCGGCATCGCGCAGTGCCACAAGCTGTGCCGCATCCGGCGCCGGGACGGTGAAATCAGGTGCCGCCACGCCACGTCGCCGCAGCGCCACCAGCCCGCCGATCACCCGATGCAGCGGCATGCCGGACTGCCCCACAGCGCCGCGCATCGCGCCCGCGTGGCGGTTCAACCGCCCGCGCATTTCGCCCAGGCGCTTGATCACCGCATCGCGTTCCGCACGTGGCGGCGCGGGCAGCGCGAGCGTCGCGCGCAGTTCATCCAGCACGGCGCGCTTGGACTGCTTTTCGCTGTGCAGTTCGAGGCATGCGGCACCCAGGCCCAAGCCTTCCAGACGGCGCTTCACCACCTCCAGCGCGGCCAGCTTTTCCGCCACGAACAGCACGCTGCGCCCGTCCAGAATGGCCTGCGCCAGGATGTTGCAGATGGACTGGCTCTTGCCCGTCCCGGGCGGGCCCTGGATCACCACATGCCCGCCGCGGCGCACCAACTCCGTCGCCAGTGCCTGGCTGCCATCGACATCGGCGACATGGTCCAGCCGTTCGACGGGAATTTCCGCGTCTACATCGGCGTCATCCGCGAAGGCCGGCGGTTGCGGCGGCAGCGCTTCACCGCCAACCAGCGCGCGCACCAACGGATGGTCGGCCAGTCCCGGATTGGCATCGGGCGACAGGTCACGCCACATCAGGAATTTCGCGAAGCTGAACAGCCCGACCGCGATGGCATCCGCATCCACGCGCCAGTCCGGCCGTTGCGCAACGGCGGCCACCGCCTCGGCCCATTTGGTCGGATCATAGGTATCCGCGTCGAAGGCCGGAAGCGCTATGCCCATGCTGCCCAGCTTCTCGCGCAGCGAGAGGTTCTCGGCCACTTCCTCCGCATTCGCGCGCAGGCGGAAGCGTGCGGAAACGCCCTCGCGCTCGATGCTGGCGGGGATCAGTACCAGTGGTGCCAGGCGTTCCGTGCCTGGCGTTCCGGCATCGCGCCAGGCCAGCGCGCCGAGCGCGATGAATAGGCTCGGCACGCCGGTTTCCTCGCGCGCGCTGCGCGCATCGGCCATGATGTCGCGCAGCCGGCGCGTCAGCTCGGCGGGCGCCAGGGCGACACGCAGCATCTCGTCGCGCTGCCATTCATCGCGCGTCGCGCTGCCGGCCTGCTCGACGCCATCGGCCTTGGCGGCGCGTTTCGGTGCGCGGCCCTTGGGCTTCTCGGTGGCGGCCGCGCCACTCGCTTCGAAGCCAAAGCCCTTGCCCTCTGCTAGCCTGGCCCAAACGAAATCCGCATCCTCGTCATCCAGCGTGACCACGCCGCGTGAACGGCCGAGGGCCGGCAGCGACAGCAATCGATTGCGCGTGGAGAGATCCAGCAAGCCGCGGCGTGCTTCCTCCAGCGCGCGGGACAATGTCGTGCTCATGCGGCCTCCTCGCCCAATGCGTGCCGCAGGCGCAACTCCTCCAGGTCCAGTTCCTGGCTCAGTTTCACCAGCGCCTCGTCATGCAGCCCTTCTTCGCGGCGATGCCGCATCAAGGCGGCGCGCGCGACTTCGAGCGCGTCCAGCCGGATGCGCCGGCGTGCCTCGCGCTCGGCCGCCGCGGCGCCGCCACCGGCCGCCGAACGGCCCAGATGCTCTGAACGGTCGCGATACTCGCCGAGCAGATCGGCGGCGATCGGACCATCGATGATGTCGGTCGTGCGGGCCTCGATCGCCGCAAGTTGCGCGCTGGCGACCACGTGGCGCGCGCGTGCCTCCGCCGGGTCCAGGCCACCCTCGGGGCGCGGTTCGGCCACGCCCAGCACGCGGATCAACCAGGTGAGCGTGGTGCCTTGCAACACCAGTGTCACCAGGATCGCGGCGAAGGCCAGAAAGACGATGAGGTCGCGCTCCGGAAAGCCTTGCGGCAAGGCGAGCGCCACGGCCAGTGACACCACGCCGCGCATGCCCGACCACGAGATGATGACCAGATGGCGCATCGGCGGCGCGGGGTCGGCACGGCGCACCGCGGGCACCAGGCGTGACGCATAGGCCGTGGGAAACACCCACAGGAACCGCGTGGCGATGAGTGCTGCTGATATCACCGCGGCCTGCCACAGCAAATCGCTCCAGCCACGTTCGGCCAGGCGATCCAGCATGTCGTTCAGCGACAACCCGATGAGGATGAAGACCAGCGATGTCAGTACGAATTCGATGAACTGCCAGACGTGGCGCGCTTCGATGCGCGTGCGCGCGCTGAAGGCTTGGTGCTGCGACTGGCCGGTCATGATGCCCGTTGTGACCACGGCCAGCACGCCTGAGAGATGCAGCGCTTCCGCCCCCAGAAAGGAGACATAGCAGGCAACGAAACTGGTCGCGGTGTCGAGCAGAGGCTCATGCGTGCGCCGGATGGCCCAGAGCATCGCCTTGGCCGCGATGAAGCCCACCACCACGCCGCCGGCAGCGACCAGGACAAAACTGCCGGCCACCTGCCAGGCTGGTGCGGTGGCGCCGGCCAGGGCGGCGGCAACGGCAAGGCGATACAGCACGAGAGACGAGCCGTCATTGAGCAGGCTTTCACCCTCCAGCACGGTCACGATTCGGCGTGGCAGGTTGAGTTTCTGCAGCACGGCGGCGGCCGCCACGGCGTCGGGTGGTGCCAGGATGGCGCCGAGTGCAATGGCGGCGGCCCATGGCAGTTCGGGCAGCAGCATTTTCGCCACCCAGGCGATGGCGAAGGCCGTGAAGATCACGCAGCCGACGGCCAGCAACAGGATGGGCCGCAGGTTGCGGCGGAAGGCGCGCCAGTCGGTGCGATAGGCGCTGGCCATCAGCAGCGGCGGCAGGAAGAAGGCCAGCGCGACATCGGGGTCCAGTTGAACATCCGGCAGGCCCGGCATGAAGGCCAGCACCATGCCGCCGATGATCAGTACGACGGCGTAGGGCAGGTCGAAACGGCGGGCCAGGAGGGCGAGCCCGATACAGGCGGCCAGCATCCAGAGGACGGCGTGAACGATCTCCATGCGGCGAGTGTAGCAGCCGGGCGATGGGCCGTCTCGGCGTCAACGGCCGCTTGCGGCGAGGCCTGACATGGTCGAACCTTGGTTGGCAGGATGGGAGGCAGCTGATGCTGGCCAATGCGCCGGATTACGGCCTGGATTTTGGGCTGGGCGAGGAACTCGACATGCTGCGCGACAGTGTGCGCGGGTTTTCGGCGAGCCGGATCGCGCCGATTGCGGCCGAGATCGATCGCACCGATGAATTCCCGCGATTCCTGTGGCCGGAAATGGGTGCGCTGGGGCTGCATGGCATCACGGTGGCCGAGGAGCATGGCGGGGCGGGGCAGGGGTATCTGGCGCATTGTGTCGCCATCGAGGAGGTGAGCCGGGCGAGTGCGTCCGTCGGGCTCAGCTACGGCGCGCATTCGAACCTGTGCGTGAACCAAATTCATCGCAACGGCACCGAGGAACAGAAGCGGCGATACCTGCCGAAACTGGTCAGTGGCGAGCATCTGGGCGCGCTGGCCATGAGCGAACCGGGGGCGGGTTCCGACGTGGTGTCGATGAAGCTGCGCGCTGAGAAGCGTGGCGACCGCTACGTGCTGAACGGTACCAAGATGTGGATCACCAACGCGCATTACGCGGAGACGCTGGTGGTCTATGCGAAGACGGATCCCGAGGCGGGACCGAAGGGCATTACTGCCTTCATCGTGGAGAAGGGCTTCAAGGGATTCCGGCCGGCACAGAAGCTGGACAAGCTCGGCATGCGCGGTTCGCCCACCAGCGAATTGGTGTTCGAGGATTGCGAGGTGCCGGAGGAGAATGTGCTGGGCGCCGTCAATGGCGGCGTCCGTGTGCTGATGTCGGGGCTGGATTACGAGCGCGCGGTGCTGGCCGCGGGGCCGCTGGGCATCATGCAGGCGGCGATGGATGTGGTGCTGCCGTATATCCATGAGCGCAAGCAGTTCGGCCAGGCGATCGGCGAGTTCCAACTGATCCAGGGCAAGGTCGCGGATATGTACACGCGGATGAACGCTGCCCGCGCTTATGTTTATGCCGTGGCGCGCGCCTGTGATGCGGGGCGGACGACGCGCAAGGATGCGGCCGGCGCGATCCTGTATGCGGCGGAGATGGCGACGCAGATCGCGCTGGATGCGATCCAGATCCTGGGTGGCAATGGATACATCAACGAGTATCCGACAGGGCGGCTGCTGCGCGATGCGAAGCTGTATGAGATCGGCGCGGGGACCAGCGAGATCAGACGCATGCTGATCGGGCGCGAATTGTTCAAGGAGACGGCGTGAAGCTCCAATCCCAGATCAACCCGCGCGCGGAGGAGTTTCGCGCACGCGCCGCGCATAACGCGGCGCTGCTGGAGGAGCTGCGCGCGCGGGTCGCGATGGCTGCGTTGGGAGGGCCGGAACGCGCGCGCGAGCGCCACACAGCGCGTGGCAAATTGCTGCCGCGGCAGCGCGTGGAACGCTTGCTGGATGCGGGCGCGCCTTTTCTGGAACTGTCGCCACTGGCGGCGCATGGGATGTATGGCGATGAGGTGCCGGGGGCTGGCATCATCACTGGTATCGGGCGGGTGTCGGGCCGTGCCTGCGTGATCGTGGCCAATGACGCGACGGTGAAGGGCGGCAGCTACTACCCGCTGACGGTGAAGAAGCATCTGCGCGCGCAGGAGGTGGCGGCACAGAACCGGCTGCCCTGCCTCTACCTGGTCGATAGTGGCGGCGCGAACCTGCCGAACCAGGATGAGATTTTTCCGGATCGCGAGCATTTCGGGCGCATCTTCTTCAACCAGGCGAATATGTCGGCAGCCGGCATTCCGCAGGTCGCGGCGGTGATGGGAAGCTGCACCGCCGGCGGCGCCTATGTGCCGGCGATGTGCGATGAGAGCGTGATCGTCGCGAACCAGGGCACGATTTTCCTGGGTGGTCCACCGCTGGTGAAGGCGGCGACCGGAGAGGTCGTCAGCGCTGAGGATCTGGGCGGCGGCGATGTGCACACGCGGCTGTCGGGTGTGGCGGATCACCTGGCGGCGGATGACATGCATGCGCTGGGGCTGCTGCGGCGGATCGTGGGCAATCTGAATGCGGCCGCACCGCCGGCGGCGGATGGTGCTTGTGCGCCCGCTTACGACCCGGCGGAACTGGCCGGCATCATCCCGCCCGATCTGCGCCAGCCCTTCGATGTGCGCGAGGTGATCGCCCGCACCGTGGATGGCAGCGAGTTCGACGAATTCAAGCCGCGCTATGGCACGACATTGGTGACTGGTTTCGCGCGCATCTGGGGGCACCAGGTCGGCATCATCGCGAATAACGGCATCCTGTTCAGCGAGAGCGCGCAGAAGGGCGCGCATTTCATC
>JAIXVH010000099.1 GCA_027483125.1 Acetobacteraceae bacterium
AAATACGCCTCGGGCTTCTATGCGCCGTTCCGCGACGCGGTGGGCTCGGAGATCGGCTCGGGCAAGCCCGTGCTGTCCGACAAGAAGACCTACCAGATGGACCCCGCCAACACCGATGAAGCGCTGCGCGAGGTTGCACTCGACATCGCCGAGGGCGCGGACATGGTGATGGTCAAGCCCGGCCTGCCCTATCTCGCTGTGGTGCATCGCGTGCGCACCACCTTCGGCGTGCCGACCTATGCCTATCATGTCAGTGGCGAGTATTCGATGCTGATGGCGGCCGTGCGCAATGGTTGGCTGGATTACGACCGCGCGATGATGGAGGCGCTGATGTGCTTCAAGCGCGCTGGCTGCCAAGGCGTGCTGACCTATCTGGCGGTGGACGCGGCGCGGCGCCTCAAGGCGGGTTGAGCCGCGCGCGCAGCGCGGCCAGCGGGCGGCGCAGGCGCGGAGCGGCCTCGAAGGCGGCGGCGTGCTGTGCCAGTTCGGTGCGCGCCTGTTCTAGGTTGCCCAGCGCGACCAATGCCTCGATCCGCACCAGCCGCGCATCGGGCATGTCGGGCGCTTCGGTGATGGCGCGCTCCAGCGGCGGCAATGCTTCCGGCGTGCGGCCCAGCCGCAGCAGAACCAGGCCGAGCGCGGTATTGGCGGCGGCGCCTTTCGGGTCCGCGGCGACAGCCCGGCGGGCGATGGGCAATGCCTCACCATAGCGGCCCAGTTCGACCAGGATCATCACCGCCTCGGCGGCGGCGAAGCCATCGGCCATGCTGCTGGCCAGCACCGGCGTGATCTCGGCCAGTGCGGCTTCGAACTGCCCGCGATCGCGCATCACCATCGCCATGCCCACCCGGAACACCGCATGCGGCATCAGGCGCTGGCCTTCGCGGATCGCGGCCTCCGCTTCCTCAAGCCGGCCCAACTCACGCAGTCGCAGCGCGCGTCCATAGACGGCCGGGCCATAACGCGGATCATCGCGCAACAGCGCCTCGTTCATCGCCAGCGATTCCTGGATACGCCCGGCGCGACCGAGCGAGCGCGCCAGCAGCAGCCGCAGGCTGCGCGTGACATCGGCGCGCGGGTCACCTTCCTCGAGCATCGCGGTCAGCGTGGCCTGCACCTCTGCCTCGCTCACCGCATTGTCGGTCAACCACCACGCGTAGAGCACGGGTGAGACACTGCGCCACACCAGCGGCGCGGCACGGCGCAGCAGCGCATCGGCGCCCTCACCCGCCTCGTCGAAGATCACGCCCGCGCCGGAGACGCGCAGCCGCAGCCGCAACCCATCGCCCTCGGCGGTGATCTCTCCACCGACGCGGGTTTCCGGCATGCCCATCAAGTCGCGCAGGACGGAGACGACCGCGCTCAGCGACAGGCCCGTGAACGGCACCGAGAAATCCGGCTGGCTGCCTGACAATTCCGCGCCGGCGCGACGCATCGGCTCGCCGCGCACGCGCGCCTGCACGGCGGTGATGTCATCCATCAATCGGCGCGCGACGACCTCGGGCGTCATGCCCGCTTCGACCAGGCGGTTGGGCACGGAGATCGGCGTCAGCACGATCTGGTCGCGCCGCAGTTCCCAGCCCAGCAACCCCAGCGCGGCAAGCCCACCCAGCAGCGGCAGGCTGCTCGGTATCCAGCCCCACAGCCGGGCCAGGAAGCGCATCATGCGGCCTTGGCAGGTCGCGCAGCGAGCTTGCCCAGCGCTGTCAGCATCTCGCGCGCGGCCTTCACGCGCGCGAGCACGTCCATCTCCCGCAGCAAGGCAAGCTTGTGGTCAGGGCGCAGCTTCACCACGCCCTTCTGCGCGGCCACCCATTCCACCAGGCGCGCGGGGTCCGCGAAATGGTTGCGGTGGAAGCCCAGCACCACGCCCTTCGGTCCCGCATCCAGCCGGTCCACGCCGGCCAGCTTGCACAGGCGCTTGATCTGCACGGTGGCCAGAAGGTTCTCCACCTCCGCCGGCACCGGGCCGAAGCGGTCGGCGAGTTCGGCGGCCATCGCCTCGCTCTCCGCGTCATCGGCCAGCGCGCCGATGCGGCGGTACAAGCCAAGCCGCACCGGCAGTTCCTGCACATAGTTTTCCGGGATCAGCACCGGTAGGCCCAGGCTGATATTGGGCAGGAAATCGCCGCCCGAATCACGGCGCGTGCCGGCGCGCAGATCGGCCACCGCATCCTCCAGCATCTGCTGGTACAGCTCGATGCCGACCTCTCGGATATGGCCCGACTGTTCGTCACCCAGCAGGTTGCCGGCGCCGCGGATATCCAGGTCGTGGCTGGCCAGGGTGAAGCCGGCGCCGAGATTGTCCAGCGTCTGCATCACCTCCAGCCGCTTCTGCGCGCTGGCAGCGAGCTTCTGCGCCGCGGGCCAGGTGAGATAGGCATAGCCGCGCTGCTTGCCGCGGCCCACGCGCCCGCGCAGCTGGTACAATTGCGCCAGCCCGAACATGTCCGCGCGATGGATGATCAGCGTGTTCACCGCCGGCATGTCCAACCCGCTTTCAACGATGTTGGTCGAAAGCAGGATGTCGTGCTTCGCATCACCGAATTCGGTCATGACGCGTTCGAGATCGGTGGCCGAAAGCCTGCCATGCGCCTCGACAATGCGCGCTTCCGGCGCGATCTCGGCAAGCCGCTCGCGCATCTTGGCCATATCCTCGATGCGCGGCACCACGCAGAAGATCTGCCCGCCGCGAAACCGTTCGCGCTGCACCGCTTCGCGCAGCACCACCGCATCCCAGGCCATGATGAAGGTGCGCACAGCGAGGCGATCCACCGGCGGTGTCGCAATCACCGACATCTCACGCACGCCGGACAGTGCCAATTGCAGCGTGCGCGGAATGGGCGTGGCCGTCAGCGTCAGCACATGCACATCGGCCTTCAGCTGCTTGAGCTTCTCCTTGTGCGCGACGCCGAAGTGCTGCTCTTCATCCACCACCACCAGGCCAAGCTCAGCGAATTCAATGCCCTTGGACAGCAGCGCATGCGTGCCGACCACGATGTTGATCGTGCCATCGCGCAACCCGTCGCGCACGGCCGCCGCATCCTTCGCATTCACCATGCGCGAAAGCTGCGCCACCTTCACCGGCAGCCCATCGAAGCGCGCGGAAAAACTGCGGAAATGCTGGCGCGCCAGCAATGTCGTGGGCACCACCACGGCCACCTGCGCACCGCCCATCGCAGCCACGAAGGCGGCGCGCAGCGCAACCTCGGTCTTGCCGAAGCCGACATCGCCGCAGATCAGGCGGTCCATCGGCCGGCCGGAGGCGAAATCCTCCAGCACATCGGCAATCGCGCGCGACTGATCCTCGGTCTCGACGAAGGCGAAGCGTGCACAGAATTCATCCCAGGCGCCTTCCGGTGGCGCAAAGGCATCGGCATTGCGCGTCCGCCGCTCGGCCGCCACGCGGATCAACTGCGCCGCCATATCCGCCACGCGCTGCTTGGCGCGCGCCTTGCGCGACTGCCAGGACGCACCGCCCAGCTTGTCCAGCGACACGCCCGCGGTCTCGCTGCCGAAGCGGCTCAGCACCTCGATATTCTCGACCGGGACGAAGAGCTTGTCGCCACCGTCATAGACCAGCTTCAGGCAGTCATGCGGGGCGCCCGCGGCCGCGATCGTCTCCAGCCCCTCATATCGACCGATGCCGTGTTCCTGATGCACCAGCAGGTCACCCAGCTCGATGCCCGTCGCCTCAGCAATGAATTGCGACGCCGCGCGCCGCCGCCGCGCCGGCCGCGCGATGCGCTCACCCAGCAGGTCCTGCTCGGCGCAGACCGCGAGCTCATCGGTGACAAAGCCGCGCTCCAGCCCCAGCACCGCGACGGCGACAATCCGCGGGTCCAGCCGTTGCGCCGCATACCAGTCCGGCGCGATCTCCGAGGTGATGCGGTTCTCGGTCAGCATGTGGCGCAGCCGTTCGGCGGAGCCGCGCGACCACGCCGCCAGGATGTTGCGCCGCCCGCGCGAGAGCATCGTCTCGGCATGTGCTGCGTAAGCCAGCATCACATTCTCGCCGGCCTGGCGGATCTCATTGAACAGGCGTCCGGGCCTGCCATTCGTGTCCGCGCCCGCCGCACCCTCGGGCCGCGCGAAAGGCGTGAATTGCGAGACCGTCGCACCGCGCAACATCGCATCCCAAGCCGCGCGATCCAGATACAGCCGCGTGGGCGGAATGGGCCGATACGGCACCTCACCCTCATGGATGCGCGCGGGCACGCGCCGCGCCTCGTAGTGGTCCGCGACCATCTCCAGCCGCGCGGCCAGTGCGGCCTCCGCCTCATGGTCCAGGCTGATCGTGGCGCCGGCGCCCAAATGCTCGACCAGCGTGACCATGCTTTCGTGGAACAGGCCGGCGAAATGCTCCATGCCCGGGTGCCGTCGCCCCGCGCTGATGGAGACATAGAGCGGGTCTTCCGTCGCCGCCGCGCCGAACAATTCCACATAGCCCTGGCGGAACCGCGCGATGGACGCGGCATCGAGGAACACCTCGCCCACCGGGCGCAGCATCAGCTCGCGCGCGGCCTCGCCGCTGCGCTGGGTGGTGGGGTCGAAGCGGCGCAGGCTTTCGATTTCATCGCCGAAAAAATCGAGCCGCAGCGGTTCGGATTCGCCCGAGGGGAACAGATCCAGGATGCCGCCGCGCACCGCGTATTCGCCATGCTCCATCACGGTGCCGGTGCGCGAATAGCCATTGCCCTCCAGGAAGGCGATGACCTGTTCGGGCGCCACGCGCGCACCCTTGCGCAAGCCCAGCGCGGTGCCTGCAAAGACCGTGGGCGGCGGGGTCTTCTGCACAAGCGCGTTCACCGTGGTCAGCAGGATTCGCGGGCGTGTTGGTGCCTCCGTCAGGCGCGCCAGTGTGGCGACGCGTTCCGCCACCAGTTCGGCATTGGGCGAGACGCGGTCATAGGGCAGGCAGTCCCAGGCGGGAAAGCGCAGCACCTCGGCTTCCGGCATGAAGAAGGCCAGCGCATCGGCCAGCCGCGCCATGCGCGCATCATCGCGCGCGACATGCAGCATGGGTGCCGCTGTCTCCACGCGCCGCGCGCGCAGCAGCAGCGCGTCCTGCCCTTCCATCGCGCCATAGACGGTGATCACGCGCCGTACTCGGCCAGCATGCGCGACAGGATGGGTGTGGCGTGGCTCGCGGGCACCGCGCGGCGGCCCATCAGCCAGTCCGTCAGGTCCACGTCCTGGTACTCCAGCACCGCTTCCAATTCGTCCAGTTCAGCCTCGGTGAAGGCGCGGATATGACGCGTGACGAAGCCGCCCACCATCAGGTCGGCTTCCTTGGTGCCACGGTGGTGCGCGCGGAACAGCAAACGGCGCCGACGGGGGGAGAGTTCGGAATCAGTCATCAGGCTGGCATATAGGGCGGTGTGGATCAGGCTGTCAGCACCATCCGCGATGCGTTGCACGCGCCGCTGGAAAGCATTCCGGGCATCGGGCCCAAGACCGCGGCGTTGTTGACGCAGGCGGGTGCTGGGCCGCGCCTATGGGATTTGCTGCTGCACCTGCCGGAGCGCTTCGCGGCGCGGGTGCGGGTCGAACATCCGCGCGATGCGCCGGTGGACCGCGACGCCATCCTGGAAATCCAGGCCGAGGCGCATCGCGCCGCGCGCTCGGCCAAGGGCGCGCGCTATGTGGAAGTGCGCGCGCATGCGGGCGATGCGCGCCTCATGCTGCGCTTCATGAACGCCAACCTGCCCTGGATCGAACAGCGCCTGCCCAAGGGCGAGACACGCTTCATCTCCGGCCGGCTGCGCCCGGAGGGCAATGGCTGGTCCTGTGTCAGCCCCGATATCTCCACGCGCTCCGACGGGCTGCCGGAACGCGAACCGGTCTGGCCGCTGACCGCCGGCCTGCAACGCGCCCAGATGGCGCGCGCGATCGACGCCGCGCTGCGCCTGCTGCCCGCATTGCCCGAATGGCATGACGCGCCGCTGCTGAAGCGCGAGGAATGGCCACCCTTCGACGACGCGCTGCGCGCTGCGCACGCGGACACCGCACCCGCCGCCCGCGCCCGCCTGGCCTATGATGAATTGCTGGCCGACCAGATCGCCGTGGCGCTGGTGCGCCGGCGCAACCGCGCGCTGCCAGGCCGCGCGCTGCATGGTGATGGCGCGCTGCGAGCCAAGGCGCTGCACGCCTTCGGCCATGCGCTGACACCGCAACAGGCCGAAG
>JAIXVH010000168.1 GCA_027483125.1 Acetobacteraceae bacterium
CCGCTGGATGCCGCGGTGGCCATGCCCATCAGCTACCCGACGGCCGCTTCAGCGCTGCTCTGGCGCGGGCGCATCGCGGCGGGTGACTGGGTGCTGGTGCATGGCGCGGCCGGCGGCGTGGGGTTGGCGGGCGTGGAGATCGCCAAGGCCGTCGGCGCACGGGTGATCGCGCGCGCGGCGGCGGGCAAGCACGCCATGCTGCATGCACGTGGCGCCGATGCGGTGCTGGACAGTGCTGAACCTTTTCGAGACGCGGTGGCGCGCATCACCGAAGGCCGCGGCTGTACGGCCGTGCTGGATGTGCTGGGCGGACCGGTCTTTGACGACAGCCTGCGCTGCCTGGCCGATGGCGGCACGCTGGTCACGGTCGGCTATGCGGCCGGCGGAATCCCGCAGGTTCCGGCCAATATCTTGCTGCTGAAGAACATCGCCGTCGCCGGGTTGAACTGGGGCAGCTATGTCGGCTGGTCGCCGGGCGACAACCGGCACCACCATGCGCCGCGCGTGCGCGCGCTATGGGACCAGCTTGTGCGCTGGTGGGCCGATGGCAAGCTGCGGCCGGAGGTGCATGCGCGCTTCCCGCTCGCACAGTTCCGCGAAGCGATGAATGAAGTGGCGAGCCGGCGCAGTGCCGGCCGCGTGGTTCTCTGTCCGCAGGAGTAGGTGATGGCCTGGCAGGCGCGCTTGATGATCCAGAACGGCAAGCTGATCCCGTGGGAGGATGGCCGCATCCACCCCCACGCGCTCGCCGTGACCTATGCGGCCACCGTGTTCGAGGGCATCCGCGCATACCGCCACCCGAAGGGCATGTTCAGCGTGTTCAGACTGGACGAACACCTGGAGCGCCTGGCGCAGGGCGTGAAAATCATGCGCATGGATGACCCGCCCAGCACCGCACAATTGAAGGCCGATGTGCTGCGCCTGATCCCGGCGAATGAACCGGATGACGATGTCTATATCCGCCTGCAAGTCCTCATCGACGGCCCCGGCACGCAGGCCACGCGCGGCCCCACGGGTTGGACCATCGTGGCGATCCCGCGCGAGCGGAACCCGAAACGCTCCACCGGCCTGGCGGTGGGCGTCTCATCCTGGACGCGGCTGATGGACAATGCCTCGCCGCCACGCGTGAAGGCCACCGCGAACTACCATGCCGGGCGCCTGGCCACCTTGCAGGCGCGCGCCGATGGCTATGACGCGCCCATCCTGCTGAACACGCGGGGCAAGGTCAGTGAGGCCGCGGCCGCCTGCCTGTTCATCATCCGCAAGGGCACGCTGATCACGCCGGGCCTGACCGACGACATCCTGGAATCCGTCACGCGCGACACGGTCATCACCATGGCGCGCGAGGCCGGTTATCGCGTCGAGGAAGACCCGATCGACCGCACCGAACTCTACGTGGCCGACGAGATCTTCCTCTGCGGCACTGGCCAGGAATTGACGCCGGTGACCAGCGTGGACCGACTGCCCGTGGGCGATGGCAAGCCTGGGCGCATCACCATGGCATTGCAGGCGCGCTACGAAGCCCTGGTGCGCGGCACCACGCCGGACCATGCGGAATGGCGCACGCCGGTATGATAGCGCGGCGCCGCTGGCTCGGGGCGGCGCTGGCCTTTCCGGCGCTGTCCTGTGCCACGGGACAGCCCGCATTGTTCGGGCTAGGTGTCGCCAGCGGCGATCCCGCGCAGGATTCCGTCGTGATCTGGACGCGGCTGGACCCCGCGCCCGATGCCCCCGTGCCGCTGCGCTGGGAAGTGGCGGAGGACGAGGCCTTTGCGCGCATCATCGCCCGTGGCGATGCGGTGGCGCGGCCTGAATCCGCGCATGCCGTGCATGTCGTGGCAGGCGGCCTGCGGCCCGGGCGCCATTACTGGTATCGCTTTGCGGCGCAGGGCGCGGCCAGCCCCGTGGGCCGCACCAAGACCCTGCCCGAACGCGCGGACACGCTGCGCTTGGCCAACACATCCTGCCAGCATTACGAGCACGGCTTCTTCACGGCCTGGTCGCATATCGCGCGCGATGCGGCGCTGGATTTCGTCTTCTTCAATGGCGACTACATCTACGAATATGCCGGCCGCGCGATCGGCTCGCGCGGCTGGGGCGGCGTGGTGCGCAGCCATGAGGGGCCTGAATGCGTGACGCTCGCGCAGTATCGCGCGCGCTACGCGCAGTACCGGCGTGACGCCGATCTGCAGGCGGCGCATGCGGCACACCCCTTCATCATGGCCTTCGACGACCATGAGGTGGAGAACAACTGGGCCGGGCCGCACAGCGAAAAGCCCGGCACCGATCCGGCCGCGTTTGCCGCGCGCAAGGCGGCTGCCTTCCAGGCCTGGTACGAACACATGCCGGTGCGGCCGGTGCCGCGTGGCGCCAGCATCACGGCGTATCGGCGTTTTCGCCTGGGCGATCTCGGGCATTTCCACGTGCTGGATACGCGCAGCTTCCGCGACGACCAGCCCTGCGGCGACCGCGCGCAACTGCCCTGCGACGCCGTGGCACGCGCTGACGCACAGATGCTCGGCGCGGCGCAGGAGCAATGGCTGTTTGCCGGCGCGCGCGCGCCCGGTTTCCACATCCTCGCGCAGCAGGTCTTCATGGCGCCGCGCCGCTTCGCCGATGGCCGCATGTCCATGGATGCCTGGGACGGCTACCCCGCCGCGCGCGAGCGCCTGCTCGGCGGGCTGCGCGCCCGCGGCGTGACGAATCCCATCGTGCTCACCGGCGATGTGCATCGCGCCTGGGCCGCCGACATGCCCGGCGGCGGCGCCGAATTCGTCTGCACCTCGATCACCAGCGAGGGCGATGGCCGCGAGGCCGAACCCAACGCCGCGGGCATCATGGAGGCCAACCGGCACATCCAGTTCCACCACGCCCGGCGCGGCTGGACGCGGCACGAGATCACGCGCAACCACTTCACCGCCGACTACATGGCGCTGCCCTTCGTCACGCGCGCCGGCGCGCCAGCGGAACATGTCGCGCGCTTCGTGACCGCCCGCGCGGCATCGGGCATATCACGCGCATAAACGGGAGAGATTCATGGCACGCATCGCCTTCATCGGCCTGGGCAATATGGGCCTGCCCATGGCGCGCAACCTGGCGCGCGCCGGGCATCACGTGGTGGGCTTCGACCTGAACGAGGCCGCGCGCACCGCCTTCGGCCAATGCGCCGCCAGCGCGGCCGAGGCCGCGGCCGGCGCCGATGCTGTCATCACCATGCTGCCCGCGGGCGAGCATGTGCGCAGCGCCTGGCAAGGGCTGGCACAAGCCGCGCCGGATGCGCTGAAGATCGACTGTTCCACCATCGACGTGACCACCGCGCAGGCGCTGGCCGCGCAATACCCGGGCATGCTGGATGCACCGGTCTCCGGCGGCGTGATGGGCGCAGAAAACGCGACGCTGACCTTCATGGCCGGCGGCGATGCCGAAAGCTTCGCGCAAGCCAAGCCGCTGTTGGAATCGATGGGCCGCAACATCATCCATTGCGGCGGGCCGGGCGCGGGCCAGGCGGCCAAGGCCTGCAACAACATGCTGCTGGCGATCAGCATGGTTGGCACCTGCGAGGCCTTCATCCTGGCGGAAAAACTGGGCCTGTCGCACCAGGCGCTGTTCGAGGTGGCGAGCCGTTCCTCGGGCCAATGCTGGTCGCTGACCACCTATTGCCCGGTGCCCGGCCCGGTGCCCGGCAGCCCCGCCAATCGCGAATACCGGCCGGGCTTTGCGACCGGGCTGATGATCAAGGATCTGGGCCTGTCACAGCAGGCGGCGGATGATTTCGGCGCGGCCACGCCGCTTGGCGCCCGCGCACTCGAACTCTACGAAAACTTCGCGGCCGACGGCGGAGCGAGCTTCGACTTCTCTGCCATCATCACCATGCTGCGCGGGATGGGGCGGTAAAGCCCCCGGGGTTCAGCCCCGCTCCACGCACATCGCCACACCCATGCCGCCACCGATGCACAGCGTGGCCAGGCCGCGCTTGGCGCCACGGCGCTGCATCTCGAACAGCAGCGTGGTCAGCACCCGTGCGCCGGAGGCGCCGACCGGGTGACCCAGCGCGATCGCGCCGCCATTCACATTGACCTTGGACGTATCCCAGCCCAGGTCCTTGTTCACCGCGATCGCCTGCGCGGCAAAGGCCTCGTTCGCCTCGATCAGGTCCAGGTCATCGATGGTCCAGCCGGCCTTCTTCAGCGCCTTGCGGCTGGCCGGGATGGGGCCGGTGCCCATGATCGCCGGGTCCACGCCCGCCGTCGCCCAGGAGACGATCCGCGCCAGCGGCGTGATGCCGCGCTTCTTCGCTTCCTCGGCGCTCATCACCACCAGCGCCGCCGCGCCGTCATTGATGCCGGAGGCATTGCCGGCGGTGACCGTGCCTTCCTTGTTGAAGGCCGGGCGCAGCTTGGCCAGCACATCGGCGGTGGTTTCGGGCTTGGGATATTCATCGTCGGAGATCACCGTGTCGCCCTTGCGGCCCTTCACGGTGACCGGCGCGATCTCGTCCTTGAAGCGGCCGGCGGCCATGGCCTCGCCCGCCTTGCGCTGCGAACCGGCGGCGAATTCATCCTGTTCCTGCCGCGTGATCTGATATTTCTGCGCGACATTCTCGGCCGTATTGCCCATGTGGTAGCCGTTGAAGGCGTCCATCAGGCCGTCCTTCAGCATGGTGTCGCTCAGTTCCAGGCCGCCCATCTTCTGGCCCGCGCGCAGGTTCGCGCAATGCGGCGCCTGGGTCATGCTTTCCTGGCCGCCGGCGACCACGATGGTCGCATCGCCCGAAGCCACCTGCTGCGCCGCCCGCGCCACCGCCCG
>JAIXVH010000378.1 GCA_027483125.1 Acetobacteraceae bacterium
GACATAAGCGAAATGCAGCGCATCCAGCTGCGCCCAGAGCAGATCGCATTTGAAGCGCAGCGCATCCAGCACCTGCTGCTGCTTCTCGGCGGTGTCGGCATGCTGCTTCACATAGCCCAGCGCGAAGGCAACATCCTGCGGCGCCTGGGTCAAGCGCGGCTTGAAATAGGCGAGCGTGGCTTCCGAGACGAAATCATAATTGCGCAGCATGCCCGAGACACGCTGGCTTATGATGTTGGGCGCGAACATCTCGGTCAGCGAGGAGGCAATGGCTTCCAGCAATGTCCGTTCGCGCACGAAGCGCACATAGGCATCCACGGCGAAGCGCGTGGCCGGCAGCAGTCCGCGCAGCGAGGTGACATAGTCGCGCTCCAGCCCCAGCCCGTCGGTTAGCGCGAGCCAGCGTTCCACGCCGCCGGGCGCACTGCCATCGCCGTCATGGTCCTCGAGCCTGCGGCGCCATTCGCGGCGGAGTTCGGGCGTTTCCAGCCGTGCCAGCAGCGAGGCATCCTTCGCCGGGATCGAGGCCTGGTAGTAGTAGCGATTCAGCGCCCAGGCCTGCACCTGGCCGCGGGTGAGCTTGCCGTCATGCAGCAGATGATGGAACGGGTGCAGGATGTGGTAGCGCTCGGCGCCGATCGCGCGCAGCGCTGCCTCCAATTCATCGGGTGCCATCGGCGCCTTCATGGCTGATGCCGCTCCGCGGCCGGGCCGATGGCGCGCAGCGCCGCGTCCAGCGCACCCGGCGGCATCACAGCCGTATCTCCATCCCGTCCCATGCGACCTCCCAGCCCTTTGCCGCCAAATGCGCGCGTTCGGTGCTGTCGTCCAGCAGGGTGGGGTTGGTGTTGTTGATATGGGTGAAGACGCGCCGACGCACGCCGAGCGGCGCGAAGGCCGCGATGGTGTCGAGCATCGCCATATGCCCCATGCGCGCTGCCGTCTTGGGGCCGGCGCCCAGGCGGATCATCTCGTCATCGGTGTAGAGCGTGCCGTCGAACAGCACGCAGGCCGCGCCTTGCAGCCGCGCGGCGAGCGCGGGCGTCAGCATCGCGCAGCCGGGGATGTAGTGCAGCGTCTCGCCGCCCGCGCTGACAGCCAGGCCGACAGCCTCGCCATCCTCGGCGATTCCCGGCGCGGCTGGGCCTTCATTGAACAGCGGCACCTTGCCCGGCACCGCATAGGCCGTGATCTGCATGCCCAGCAGCGTGAATGGCACATCCATCAGCATGGCGTGCCGCGTGACGAATTCCGGATTCAGCGCGCGGAAGATCGGGTTGGCATCCAGCACATCCAGCGTGGGTTGTGCCGCGTGCAGCGCGAAGGGCTGGCGCTCGCGCAGATGCAGCAGGCCCATGATGGCGTCCACCTCCGCACCGGTCAGCAGCACGGCGGATATGGGCGAATTGCGCAAGGGCGCTGGGCGTGGGTGAAGCGCGGGGGTGGCTGCGATCTGCGTGCGCAGATCAGGGCTGGCATTGACCACGAGCCATTGCGCGCCGTCAGCCGAGAGCGCGATGGAGGCCTGTGAACGGGCCAGGGCGCGGGCATCGCCCGCGCGAGACCTCAGGCAACCGGCGCCGGCGGAATTCCACTGCGGAAAACCGCCGCCCGCGCCGGCGCCGAGCACGATCGCCCGCAGCATGGCGGGCGCAGCCGATCAGACCTCGGCGCAGACGTAGCTGTTGATTTCGAGCGCGAGCGACACTTCGACGATCTTGGGCGTCTTCCAGGCCATAATCATTCTCCCTGCAGGCCGGCACCATGCCGGTTGTGGCTAACATGGCGGGTGACAGGCGTTTCATCAAGCGGCACGCTGCGGACAGGGAGAAACGCCATGATCACAACCCGTCGCGCGGCGCTCGCGCTGCTGCCCACGCCCGCCCTGGCGCAGTCGCGCCCGATCCGCCTGGTCGCGCCCTATGCGCCGGGCGGCGTGACCGACCAGTTGGCCCGCGCCTGGGCCGAGATCCTGGCGCGCGAACTCGGCCAGCCGGTGGTGGTGGAAAACCGTCCCGGCGCCAACACCATCATCGGCACGGAGGTGGTGGCGCGCGCGGCACCCGATGGGCTGACGCTGCTGATGGCGTCGGGCGCATCCATGGTGCTGAACCCGCTGCTGTATCGCCGCCTGCCCTATGACGCGGAGCGCGACCTGGTGACCTTGGGCATGCTGGTGGAGACGCCGCTGCTGATGGTCGCGCCGCCCGCACTGGGCGTGGCGAGCGCGCGCGAATTCGCCGAACTTGCGCGCCGGCGAGCATTGAATTCGGCCTCTGTCGGCGTTGGCAACCCCATCCACCTGGCGGCGGAGTTGTTCCGCGCGGCCGCCGGCATCGAGTTGCAGAACGTGGTCTATCCCGGCAGCGCGCCGGCACTGGCGGCGCTGCTATCGGGCGATGTGCAGGTGATGTTCGATGTGGTGCTGACCGCGCTGCCCTTCGTGCGCGACGGCCGGCTGCGCGCGCTGGCCGTGACCACGCGCGAGCCCCTGGCCGTGCTGCCCGATGTGCCGACCGTGGCCGAGACGTTTCCGGGTTATGAGGCGACGACCTGGTTCGGACTGGCCGCGCCGCGCGGCCTGCCCGCCGAGACCGAGGCACGCCTGCGTGGCGCCATCGCCGTGGTGCAGGCCGATGCCGGGCTGCGCGGCCGATTCGGTGCTCTTGGTCTCATCATGCTGCCGGCGCGCGATGCGCCGGCCATTGCGGCCACGCTGGCCGGCGAACGCGCGCGCTGGGGCGACATCATCCGCGCCCGCGGCATCACGCTGGAGCAGTAGCGCCCGACCGCGTGATCCCGTTTCACGGGACCACGCTGCAGCCGTTATGCGCGGATGATTCGCCGCGCCGGCGTTCCGCCTTGCGGATGATGCGCTAGCGCCAGGCTGGCCGCCCGGCATTGATGGTGGAGGGCGAGGTCGCCGCACCGGTGATGGCGCCCGCGGCCGCACCCACCGCCGCCGCACCCAGGATGGGCCCGCCGGCAATGGCGGCGATGCCCGCGCCCGCGCCGGCACCGATCAGGCCGCCGGACATCGCGCGGTCCACCGGACGCGTGCCGCAGGCGGCCAGCAGCAGCAATGTGCCGAGCACGCCTGCGCGAAGAATCGGGGGCATGGTTCACTCCTTGGTTTCAACCGCTGCATGAGGCCATGGCATGATGGCCGCCAAGTGGCGTGATCATGGCCTCACGCAGTGGTGACAGGCTTTTCCGCACGCTTCGCATCGACCGCCCGGCGCAGCGCGCAGAGCCCGACCACACCGGCCGCGCCCGCCGTGGCACCCGCCACGAATCCCAGCCTCGCCATGCAGCGCGCCACCATGAGCGGCGCGAGAATTGCCTTGATGATCATCGGATACCTCCGCCCAGGCAGATGGGTTCCACCGGGCGTGACGCAAGCGCGGCGGCGGGTTACGCTGCGGCCATGCCCATCATCAATCGCATCGCCGAATTCCACCCGGAAATGACCGCCTGGCGGCGGGATTTCCACATGCATCCCGAGCTTGGCTTCGAGGAGCATCGCACCGCCGGCATCGTCGCGCAGCGCTTGCGCGAATTCGGCTGCGACCAGGTCGTCGAGGGTTTTTCCAAGACCGGCGTGGTCGCCGTCATCCATGGCCAGGGCGGCCCGAATGGCCGCGCCATCGGCCTGCGCGCCGACATGGACGCGCTGCCCATCGAGGAACAGACCGGCGTCGCGCATGCCAGCCTGACGCCTGGCAAGATGCATGCCTGCGGCCATGACGGGCACACCACCATGCTGCTGGGTGCGGCCAAGTACCTGGCTGAAACGCGCAATTTCTCGGGCAGCGTGGTGCTGATCTTTCAGCCCGCGGAAGAAAATCTGGCCGGCGGCGGCGTGATGGTGCGCGACGGGCTGTTCCAGCAATTCCCGGTGGACCGCGTCTTCGGCATGCACAACTGGCCCGACGCGCCCGAGGGCCAGTTCTTCTGGCGCGAAGGCCCCGTGATGGCCGCCGTGTCCAACCTGGAAATCGAGATCACCGGCAAGGGCGCGCATGGCGCCATGCCGCATAACGGCATCGACCCGATCGTGGTGGCCGCCGCCATCGTGCAGGGGCTGCAAAGCATCGTCGCGCGCAATGTGGAACCGGTGGAAGCAGGCGTGCTGACCATTGGCCATATCAAGGGCGGCTTCACCTACAACGTGATCCCCGAAACCGTGATCATGCAGGGCACCGGCCGCTGGTTCCTGCCCGAGGTGGGGGACCTGCTGGAACGCCGCTTCCTGACCATGGTGCCGACCATCGCCGAAGCCTTCGGCGCGCGCGCCACGGCGCAATTCCTGCGCGCCTACCCGGCCACCATCAATGAGGCCGAAAGCACGCGCCTGACGATTCCGGCGGCCGAAGCGGTGGTCGGCAAGGGCCGCGTGGCGATGTTCCCCAAGCCCACCATGGGCGCGGAAGATTTCAGCTTCATGCTGAACGAACGCCCCGGCAGCTACATCATGCTGGGCGCCGGCCGGACCGGGAGCGATCCTTCGGTGCACCATCCGAAATACGACTTCAACGATGATATCCTGCCGATCGGCGCGTCGTATTGGGCGCAGCTGGTGGAGCAGTTGCAGCCGCGGTGAATCCTTCCGCCGGCGCGCTGTTCTGGGCCTATCTGCAGGTGGGCCTGTCGGGCTTCGGCGGCGCCAATGCATGGGCGCGGCGCATGCTGGTGGAAAAGCGCGGCTGGCTGACGGACGCGCAATACGCCGAACGCCTGGGCCTGGGCCAGGCGCTGCCCGGGCCGAATGCGATGAACACCGCGATCATCGTCGGCCACGGCTTCGCGGGCGTGGCGGGTGCCGCGGCGGCGGTTCTGGGGTTGTTCGGCGGGCCATTGGTGATTCTGGCAGGGTTGGCCGGGCTGTATGACGCCTATGGCGCGCATCCGATGGTGCGCGGCGCGCTGGCGGGCGTGGCCTCGGCGGCGGCCGGCATGATGCTGGGCACGGGCATCAAGATGGCGCGCAAATCCTACCCCACTGCGTTGATGTGGGGGATCGGCGCGCTGGTCCTGGCGCTGGCCTTGTGGCGGGTGCCGCTGCCCTGGATCGTGCTGGGGCTGGCACCATTTGGCGTCTTCGCGGCGTGGCTGGAACGGCGATGAGCGACCTGTTGGCGTTGATGGCCGGGCTGGCCTCGCTCTCGGTCATCGCGGTGGGCGGCGGCAGTGCGGTGATCGCGGATATGCACCGGCTGATCGTCGATGAGCATGGCTGGATGGATGATGCGCAATTCGCCCGCGCCTATGCGCTGGCGCAGGCGGCACCGGGGCCGAATGTGCTGGTGGTGGGCGTGTTTGGCTGGCATGTCGCAGGGCCTGTCGGGTTGCTCAGCGCGACGCTGGCGATGTGCGGGCCGGCGGCGATCATGGCGCTGGGCTTCGCCATGTTCCGCGCGCGCGTGGCGGGTGCCGCGTGGCTGCGCGTGGCCGAGCGCGGGCTGGTGCCGGTCGCACTCGGCCTGGTGATGGCGAGCGCGCTGCTGCTGGGCCAGGCGGCACTGGCGACATGGGGGGCGATGCCGCTGGTCGGCGTTGCGGTGACCGCGGCGACGGCGGGGTTTGTCGCGATGACCAAGCGCTCGCCCTTGTGGATGCTGGGGGCGGGCGCCATTCTCGGCGCGATCTTGTTGGGATGAGACCATGTTCTACGACCCCCGCACCGGCCACCCGCTGCCGCATGACCCGCTGAAGGCGATCATCGCCCCGCGTCCGATCGGTTGGATCTCCAGCCTGGATGTGAATGGCGTGGCCAATCTCGCACCCTATTCCTTCTTCAACATGGTGCAGTCCCGCCCGCCGATGATTGCCTTCACCTCCGAGACGATGAAGCACTCCGCGGCCAATGCGATCGCCACCGGCGAATTCGTCTTCAACCTGGCCACGCGGCCCTTGTTCGATGCCATGAACAAGTCGAGCGAAGCCATGGCCGATGGCGTCTCGGAATTCGACGCCACGGGCC
>JAIXVH010000428.1 GCA_027483125.1 Acetobacteraceae bacterium
CCGAACCAGGCGGCGAAGCCGGGCCTGGCCTGGTGCAGCAGCATCCCGATGCCGGTGACAGCCGAAAGCCCCTGCGCCCGCGCGGCCAGCAGCAGCGGCGTCCAGAGCGGGGCATAGACGGCATCGGCCACCACGCCGCTGCGCATCGGTGCCAGGTCGATCACCAGCGGCGGTTCGCCCACCATGCCGAGGCTGGTGGTGTTCACCAGCAGCGCGGCCCCGGCCAGCGGCGGCTCGGCCGCCACACGGATGGGCCCGCCCAGCGCATCCGCCACGGCCTGCGCGCGGTCGGCGCTGCGATTGACCAGCACCACCTCCGGCGCGCCGGCATCGAGCAGGGCGGCGGCAATGGCGCGCGCGGCACCACCCGCGCCCAGGATGACGGCGGGGCCGGCTTCGGCCCGCCAACCCGGCGCGCCGGCGCGCAGGTTTTCCAGGAAGCCGAAGCCATCGGTATTGTCGCCCAGGATGCGGCCTTCGCGGAACACCAGCGTGTTCACCGCCCCGGCGCGACGGGCGAAATCACTCACCTCATCGCACAGCGCGAAGGCGGCTTCCTTGTGCGGGATGGTGACATTGGCACCGGCGAAGCCTGCCGCCATCACGCCGCGCACGGCGGCCGCGAAATGCTCGGGCGGCACCGGCAGCGGCACATAGGCGCCATCGATGCCGTGGCGGGCCAGCCAATGATTGTGCAGCTGCGGGCTGCGCGAATGCCCCGCCGGCCAGCCGAACACGCCCGCCACGCGGGCCTTGCCGGTGATCATGCGCCCCAACGTGCGGTGGCCGCGTCGTCCTCGGCCTTGGCATCCACCCAGCGGGTGGTGCCATCGGCGAATTCCTCGGCTTTCCAGAAGGGCGCCTTGGTCTTCAGCCAGTCGATCAGGAAGGCACAGGATTCGAGTGCGGCGATGCGATGGCGCGAGGCCGTCAGCACCAGCACGATCGGGTCACCCGGCAGCATGCGGCCATGGCGGTGGATCACGGTGCAGCCGGTCAGCGGCCAGCGAGATTCGGCCTGCGCGGCGATGGCGGCCAGCGCGCGTTCGGTCATGCCGGGATAGTGTTCCAGCGTCATCGCCGCCAGCCCGTCATCGGCGCGGCAAATACCCACGAAGCTCGCGATGCCGCCCACATCCGTCCGGCCCTCGGACAGCAGAGCACTCTCCGCGCCCAGGTCGAACACCTCCCGCTGCACCAGCACCCGCGCCATCTCAGCCGCCGGTGACGGGGGGGAAGAAGGCCACTTCGTCATTCGCCGCGACCGGCGTGCTGGCCGGCGCGAAATCCTGGTTCACCGCGGCGCGGATCTGTGCGGCATGGGCGAAGGCATCGGCATGGCCAGGGCTGCGGGTGGCGAGCCAGGACATCAGGCCGGCCACGTCACGCACCTCGGGCGGCGGGGTCACGGTTTCCTCGGCCAGGCCGACCTTCTGCCGGACCCAGGCAAAATACAGCAGCTTCATCGCGGCGGGTTCAGCACCTGCTGCGGGGTGCGGCCAGGTTCGGTGATGATGGTCACCGCGCCATCGCCGGTCACCGCCGCCGTGCGCCCGCCCGGGCCAATGGCGGCGCCGGCGCGCGGATTGTCGAGGATGGTGAAGGTGCCCGCGGGGGTGGTCACGGTGCGGCGTTCCTGCACCAGCACCGGCGCGCCGACCGGCTGCGGCGGAGCGACCGGCAGGCTGGCCTGGCCTGCGGCCGGCGTCTCAAGCGCGGCGCCGCTGCCGCGCATGCGCGGCGTGCGCGGTGCGGCCGGCGGCGTCTCGGGGCGGTAGGCGGGCACGCCGCGCAGCGCCTCGTCCGGGTTGGCGAGCGTGGCGCGCGGGCCTTCGGCGGCGGGCCAGACATTGCCATCCTCCTCGCGCAGCGGCTCGGCATCGGCCATGGTCGGGCCGCGACGCACGCGCTCCACCGTCAGGCCGCCAGTGACCGGCACCGAACGGTCCCCCGGCGCCACCAGGCCGAAGCCGGAGATGGTCGAATCGGTCAGCCAGTTGAAGCTGCGGTCGGCCGGGCCGCAGGCCGAGAGGCCCAGCACGGCGGCGAGCATCGCGGGTGCCAGCAAATGGTTCATCCAAGCCTCCTCAGGATTCGTGGGGAAGATGCGCCTTCGCGCGGGGTGTCTCAAGGGCGGGCACCGGACGGAAGCGTTTCGTGACATGGGGCAAGCTGGACGCCCTTCAGCCTTCCGGCGGCGCATCGGCGCGCGCGGCATGGCGCAGGCCGGAGACCAGGTAGTCCCAGCCGGTCAGCAGCGTGAGGATCGCGGCCACCCAGAGCATCACCTCACCGATCAGCCCGATCGGCAGCCAGCCCAGTCCGATCAGCGGTGCGGCCGAATCGCCGGCCAGCAGCACGCCGAGCGCGCCCATCTGGAAGCCGGTCTTCCATTTGGCGAGCTTGGTGACCGGCATGCCCACGCGCAGGGTCGCCAGATATTCCCGCAGGCCCGAGACCAGGATCTCGCGCAGCATGATGATGATGGCCGGCAGCAGCGCGCGGTCATCCAGCCGGTCGAAGCCCACCAGCACCATCAGGGCGGCCGCGACCAGCAGCTTGTCGGCGATGGGGTCCAGCATGATGCCGAAGCCCGAGGTGATGCCGCGGTCGCGCGCGATCTTGCCGTCGAAGTAATCGGTGATGGCAGCGGCCGAGAACACCACGCAGGCGGCAAGGTCCGCCCAAGGCGCGCGGATCATCACCAGCGCCACCAGCAGCGGGATGGCGGCGATGCGCGAAATCGTCAGAAGGTTGGGCAGAGAGAGCAGCACGGCCCGGCTATAACCCATGCCGCGCGTTACGTCAGGGGTTGGCGGAGGGGCTTGGCGGCGCGATACGGGCGGCGATGCGAATTCTCTACTATTCCGTGCATTCCGTGCTCGAGCATGACGAGGTCACGCTGCTGCGCAGCCTCGGGCATGACGTGTTTCCGCTGGGCGAGTATTTCGATGCGGAACTCGGCCAGGGCATGCGGCCCATGGCCGATCCCGGCCCCGGCCATGCCGCGCTGCTGGAACGCTTCCAGGCCGAGGGCTGCCAGTTCCGCCGCTTCTCCGCCCCCGAGGAGACGGTGCTGACACCAGGCTTCGTCGCGCTGTTCGACCTGGTGGTGGTGATGCACAGCGCCGAATTCATCGAACACCACTGGGAGGTGCTGGCCGGCCGGCCGATCATCCTGCGCACCATCGGCGTGGGGCTGCCCTGGCGCGAGCCGCGGATCGCGGCGCTCCGCGCGCGCGGCGTGCGCGTGATTCGCTATGCCGAGACCGAACGCCACGCACCCAACTACGCCGGCCACGACGCGGTGATCCGCTTCGCCAAGGATCCCGCCGCCTTCGATGGCTGGCAGGGCGATGCGGCGCAGGCGCTGATGTTCTCCATGGCGTTCCGCGAACGCTTCCCAGAGGAATGCGCGCTGTGGGAGGCCATCGCCCCCGGCCTGCCGCTGGTGCTGGGTGGCGCTTCGAATGAAGGCATCCCCGGCGCCATCGGCTTCCAATTGCCGGATCAGCAGATGGCGCTGCTGCGCACGAGCCGCGCCTATCTCTACTGCTCGGGCCTGCCCATTCCCTACACGCTGAACTTCATCGAGGCCTGGATGATGGGCATTCCGCTGCTGGCGATGGACCCCGCTTTGGTGACCCGCCCGCATGATTGCACCGAATGGCCGCGCCTGATCCGCCGCGGCGATGATGCGCTGCTGGCGCGCGAGCCGCGTGAGGCACAGGCCATGCTGCGCAACCTGCTGAACGATCACGCGCTGGCGCGGCAGATCGGCCAGGCGGGCCGCGCGCGGGCGATCGCGCTGTTCGGCACCGCGGTGATCGCGCCGCAATGGCAGGCGGCGCTGGCCTGGGCGTAATGTCCTGGCCGCGAAGCTCGCTGCTCTTCGCGGCGGGCTTCGCGGGTTGCCAGGCCACTGAACAGAGAGCCGAGTGTCCCGAGAACGAAGGCGCCGCTGATGCAGCGCATTCCGGCCTCGGGACCGAGCAATCGCCTTCATTCCACCCCAATCCCGCGCTGTAGTCTCCGCCCGCTCCCCCCCTCGCGGCACGCCGGAGGCTCTGATGCCCGCGACCACACGCTGCCTGCTGCTTGGCGCCGCGCTGCTGCTGCCCTGGGGCGCGCTGGCGCCAGGGGCGCTGGCGCAGGGCGATCTCAAGCCCGGGGTCGCGCCCGCCGCTCCCACGGCACCGGCCGCGCCCGAAGAACAAGCCATCCCCGACCCGCCGGCCCGCGCCGGGCGGCTGGCCGCCTTCTCGGGCGGGGTCTCCCTGCGCGACCCGGGCCAGCCGGAATGGCAGCCGGCGGAACGCAACCTGCCGATCGCCACCGGCAGCGCCCTGTGGACCGAAGCCCGCGGCCGCGCCCTGCTGGAACTGCCCGGGGTGAATCTGGGCCTGGAGGGCGGCAGCGGCCTGGAATGGACCCGGCTGGATGATGCCGGCGCCGAAGCCAGCCTGGCCACAGGCCAGGCCGCGCTGCTGGTCCGCGCGCTGGACCCTGATGACAGCCTGCGCATCGCCACCCCGCGCGGCATCGTCGAAATCCTCAAGCCCGGCCGCTATGTGATCGAGGCCGGCGCGGAGGGCGCGCCCTCCCGCCTGGTGGTGCAGCAGGGCCATGCCGCCTGGGTGCAGCCCGATGGGCAGCGCATCCTCCTCGGCCCCGGCCGGGCGCTGGCCACCAGCGGCGAGGCACCGGCCATCACCGCCGCCGGCGAGGCCGCGCCCATCCTGGGCTGGACCCTGGCCCAGGAACCCAAATTCAACGAGGTGCCGCAATCCGTCGCCCTGATGCCCGGCGGCCGGCAATTGGCCGAATTCGGCACCTGGTCCCGCCACCCCGAATACGGCGCCATCTGGCGCCCCGAGGTGCCCGCCGGCTGGGTGCCCTTCCGCGAGGGCAATTGGCGCTGGACCGACCCCTGGGGCTGGACCTGGCGGGATGCGCAGCCCTGGGGCTTCGCCACCTCGCATTACGGGCGCTGGTTCGAATATGGCGGCGCCTGGGCCTGGGCGCCGGTGGTGGTGGCGGCGCCGATCGTGGTGCTGGCGCCCCGGCGCTGGCCGGTCTTCACGCCGGCAGTGGTGGGCTTCTTCGGCCCGCCGGGACGCTGGGGCGGTGGGCGGCCGGTCGGCTGGGCACCGCTGGCGCCGCATGAACCCTTCTGGCCGGGGCGGCGATTCTCGGCGGGCTATGTGCAGCGGGTGAATGCCGGGGCGGTGCGCGACGCGCCGGCCTTGGGCCCGCGCTGGGCCGATGGGCCGCGCCGCCTGCCGCCGCCGGCCTTCGCCAATTGGCGTGGTGCGACGGCAGTGCCCGGGCCGGTCTTCGCAGGCGCGCGGCCGGTGGGGCCGAACCGCCTGCCCTTCAGCGGCCCGCCCCAGGCGGCGCTGCCGCCACCTTCCCTGCCGCCGCGCCCGCCCGGCCCGGCGCCGCAAGCCGGGCTGGGGCCGCGCCCCGGCCTGCCACCCGGCCTGCTGCGACCCGGCGATGCGGTGCGGCCCGGCGCACCCAATGCGCCCATGCTGCCGCCGCTGGCTGCACCAGGCGTGCGGCCGCCGGTCTTCGCGCCTTCGCCGGCGGCGCTGCCGCCTGGGCAGCGGCCGGGCTTCACGCCACCTTTCCAGACCCAGGTGCCGGGTGGGCCTCAGATGGTGACGCCGCCGCTCGGGGCGCGCCCACCCTTGCCCAATATGCCGCCGCTGGGCGCCGCGCCTGGCGCGCGCGAGCCGGGGGGACCGCCGCTCGGGGCACGCCCGCCCTCGCCCAATATGCCGCCGCTGGGCG
>JAIXVH010000004.1 GCA_027483125.1 Acetobacteraceae bacterium
CAGCCCTCACGTCACCGCCAGGCGTTCCGCGAAGCGGGGCTGCCGCCATTCCCCGTTCTCCAGCACCTCCGCCAGGTGTTCCACCGCGTCCCAGACATCGACGAAGCGCGTGTAGAGCGGGGTCACGCCGAAGCGCAGAATGTCAGGCGCGCGAAAATCACCGATCACGCCGCGGGCGATCAGCGCGCGGATGATGGCATAGCCGCCTTCCTCGCGCGCGAAGCTGATCTGGCTGCCGCGCGCAGCGGGGGTGACGCAGCGCAGCCCTGGGCAGCGCGCGGCCGCGCGCTCCATGAACAGCGCTGTCAGCGCCAGCGACTTGGCACGGATTGCGGCCATGCCGCCATGCGCATCGGCCGCGCGCAGAGTCGCCACGCCGCATTCCAGTGCCGTCATCGACAGCACCGCCGGTGAGCCGCAGATGAACCGCGCCACGCCCGGTGCCGGCGCGTAGTCGGGCGTGAAATCAAAGGGTGCGGCATGGCCGAGCCAGCCGGGCAGGGGGGTCTCGGCGCGATCGGCATGGCGCGGATGCAGCCAGAGAAAGGCCGGCGCCCCCGGCCCGCCATTGAGAAACTTGTACCCGCAACCCACCGCGAAATCCGCGCTGGCGCCCAGCAGATCCACAGGCACCGCGCCTGCCGAATGCGCCAGGTCCCACACCACCAGCGCGCCCGCCGCATGGGCCATGCGCGTGACCGCCGCCATGTCATGCATCGCACCGGTGCGGTAGTTCACCTGCGTCAGCAGCAGCACCGCCGGGCGGCTGGCCAGCGCTGCGTCGAGGCCATCAGCCGTGCAGCTCTCCAGGCTTGCGCCATGCAGCCGCGCGGTCTCGGTGGCGATGTAGCGGTCGGTCGGGAAGTTCTCCTGTTCGGTCAGGATCACGCGGCGCTGGCTGGCGGGTGCCAGGCGCAGTGCTGCGGCCAGCACCTTGTGCAGATTGACCGAGGTGCTGTCAGCCACCACCACCTGGCCGGCAGCGGCGCCGATCAGCGGGGCGATCATGTCGCCCACGCGGCGCGGCATCTCCATCCAGCCGGCGCTGTTCCAACTGCCGATCAGGCCCTGGCCCCATTCGGCGGTGATCGCCTGGGCAAGGCGCGCGGGTGTGGCGCGCGGCAGCGGCCCCAGCGAATTGCCGTCCAGGTAAATGACGCCCGGCGGCAATTCGAACAGCTCTCGCAGCGGCGCCAGCGGATCGGCGGCATCGCGGGCGATGGCCTGCTCGCGTGTGGTGATGCTCATGGCGTTCTCCCGGTGACGGGGCGCCTATAGCCGCGATTCCTGTTGGGGACGACCAGGCCGGCCGGCGCTTCAGCTGGCGCGGATATTGGCCTCGCGGATCAGGCGTTCGAACTTCGCGTGCTCGCGGTTGAGGAAGGCCTGCACCTCCGCCGGTGGCGGCAGGCTGGCCGCCGGGATGGTGCCGGCGCTGCGCAGCTTCTGCTGCACGGCGGCCATGCCCATCACCCGCGTATAGGCGGTGTGGATGCGCTCCAGCACCGGCGCGGGCAGGCCGCGCGGCGCAATCGCGATGTACCAGGAATCCATGTTCGCCTCGGCGAAGCCCAGTTCGCCCAATGTCGGCACATCGGGCAGTTCGGGCGCGCGGGTGGAGCCCACGGCGGCGACGGCGCGCATCCGCCCCTCGGCGATGTGCTGGCGCACCAGGCCGGTGCTGAGCACGGCAAGGTCCAGCCGGCCGGCCAACAGGTCCAGGATGCCGGGCGGCAGGCCACGGTAATCCACCGCCGTCGCCTGGAAACCCGCCACGCGCTGGATCAGCTCCATCGCCATATGCGCGAAGCTGCCATTGCCGGCGCGCAGGTAGTTCAGCTGGCCCGGGCGGGCGCGCGCCTCGGCGATCAGTTGTGCCAGGCTGCGCGCGGTCGAATCCCCGCGCACCACCAGCATCGAGACGCTGTGCGACACCATCGAAACGCCCTGGATGGTCTCCGTCGGATGGAAGCCCGAGGGCGTCAGGATCGGCGCCACGATATTGCCGAGCGACGCCATCAGCCAGGTGTGGCCATCCGGGGCGGCTTGCAGCAATTGCTGCGAGCCGATCAGCCCGCCGGCGCCGGCACGCACATCGATCACCACCGGCTGGCCGAGTTCAGCCGCGAGTTCATCGGCATGGGTGCGCATCACCACATCGACGATGCCGCCGGCGGGGAAGGGGCAGATGAAGCGGATGGGCCGGCTGGGAAAGCCCTGCGCGAGCGACGGCGCGGCCAATGGCAGAAGCGCGCCGGCGGCAAGCCATGCGCGGCGCGAAGCGATGATGGTCATGCGGTGTGCTCCTTCCTGTCCTCGATGAAGTGCAGCACGGTGGCAAGGCCGCGCTGCATATGGTCACGCAATTCGATGCGCATGGCGTCCAGGTCATGGCCGAGCGCGTGGCGCAGATAGTCGTCATGCGCATCGCGCCGCGGGCCGGGCCGGCCATGCGCCTGATGATGTGCCGCCCAATAGAGCGTGAGCCGCCCGCGGATCGCGCGCCAGGCCTGCAGCAGCAGCCCATGCCCCGCGGCCTCATAGACCAGGCCATGCAGCGCGAGTTCGGTGGCGATTGTGGCGGTGTCGTCGCGCGCATCGATGGCGGCCAGCAGCTCTGCGTGGCGCGCGCCGAGCGCTGCGCGAAAGGCGGCGTCGCGCCGGTCCCAGGCGGTTTCGAAGGCGAAGATCTCGAGCGTGGTGCGCAGCGTGTAGAGTTCGCGCGCGACGGTCGCATCCAGCGGCGCCACGCTCACGCCGCCCCAGGCGCGGCTCTGCACCAGCAGCCCTTCCTCGAGCAGGGCGCGGATCGCCTCGCGCAGCGGCGCGCGGGAGATGCCGAGCGCACGCGCGAGCGTGGCCTCGACCACGGCCGCACCCGGCGCGAGCTGGCCGGTCAGGACGGCCTGGCGCAGCGCATCGGCGGCACCCTCGCGCAGGGTGACGCGCGGCAGCGGTTGCGCCGCCATGCTCATGCCGCGGCGCGGTCCTTGAGCGCGTCGTACAGGCCGCGCAGGCGCTGCGTCATCGGGCCGGGCAGTGCCAGGGGCAGGGTGCGGCCATCAATGGCCGCGATCGGCGTCAGCCCGCCGAAGGTGCCGGTCACGAAGGCCTCGTCCGCCGCATAGACATCCTTCAGCGCGAAATTGCCGAGCCGGATGGGAATGCCGTTCTCGCGGCACAGCGCGATGACATTGGCGCGGGTGATGCCCTGGAAGCAGTAGTCGCCGGTGGAGGTGCAAACCTCGCCGCCGCGCACGAAGAAGAAATTGGTGGCGTTGCAGGAGGAGACGAAGCCCTGCGGGTCCAGCATCAGCGCCTCATCCGCGCCGGCCTTGATCGCCTGGATCAGCGCGGTGATCAGGTTCAGCCGGCTGTGCGAATTCAGCCGCATGTCGAACATATCCGCAGGCGAGCAACGGATGGTCGAGGTGAAGAGGTCGAGCCCGCGCGTCTGCAGCGCGGGGTTGGGCAGCTTCCATTCGGCGACCACCACGATGGTGGCGCCACCGATGCTGTGGCGCGGGTCCTGGTTCGGTGTCTTCTTCAGGCCGCGCGTGACCATCAGCCGCAGATGGACGCCATCCTGCATGCCATTGGCGGCGAGTGTGTCGTGGAGCACGGTGACCACCTGCTCGCGGCTCAACCCGATATCGAGGTCGATGGCGCGCGCGCCTTCGAACAGCCGGTCCAGATGCGCGTCCAGGAAGACCAGCCGGCCCTTGTGCAGCCGCACGCCTTCCCAGACGCCATCGCCCAGCACGAAACCCGCATCGAAGACCGAGACACGCGCCTCGTCGCGCGGGACCATCGCGCCATTCACATGGATCAGAACGCCCGCATTGCGGGGATCGGCTGGGAAGTCCTGGCTGCCGGCCATGGGCATGTCCCCCGGGGCTGAATTTGACGACTGTCGACAGTATGTGGCCCGCAAGAATGGCGTCAACGCCTGCGACGCATGCGCCATTGCGCCGCTGTTCGGGCGAAGACGGCGGAAGTGCCGCCGCCGGTCAGATTCCCAGGGGCGCGAGGCGGATGACGTCCACCTCCGCCCCGGCCGCGATGGGGGCGGCGAAGGGCGCGCGGATCACCAGCGCATCGGCGCGCGCCAGCGTCTTCAGCATGGAACTGTCCTGCTTCGCGAAGGGGGTCACCACCCGGCCATCGGCGGAGAGGGTGGCGCGCACATAATCCTCGCGCTTGTCGTTCTCGGCCATGGCTGTGCCCAGGATGGCCGGCGCGCTGGGCGTGGGCGCGGCGGGCAGGCCGGACATCACGGCGATCGCCGGCAGCAGGAAGACCACGCCGCAGACCAGGGCAGAGACCGGGTTTCCGGGCAGGCCCAGCATCGGCGTTTCGCCCAGCCGCCCCCAGATCAGCGGCTTGCCTGGGCGCATCGCGATCTTCCAGAAATCGAGTGCGAAGCCCTGCGGGCCGAGTGCCTTCTGCACCAGGTCATGCTCGCCCACGCTGGCGCCGCCCGTGGTCAGCAGCAGGTCGCAGCCGCGCGCGCCTGTGGCCAGTGTCACGATGGCGTCGCTGTCATCGGGCGCGATGGGCAGCACCACGGCCTCGGCGCCGGCGGCGCGGATCAGGGCGGCCAAAGCATGGGCATTGGAGGAGACGATGCCGCCGGCGGGCAGCGGGTCTCCGGGCAGGGCGATTTCATCGCCGGTGGCGAGTATGCCGATGCGCGGGCGGCGATGGACGGCCAGCCAGGGGTGGTTGGCGGCGGCGGCCAGGCCGATATCGCGCGCGGTCAGCCGCCGGCCGGCGGAGAGCAGGGTTTCGCCGGTGGCGAAATCCAGGCCGGCGGGGCGGATCCAGCGGCCGGGCTGGACGGTTTCGTTGACGGTGATGGCGGTGTCAGCCGCGGTGGCGTCTTCCTGCAGCAGGATGCCATCGGCGCCCGCGGGCACGAAGGCGCCGGTGAAGATCCGCACGCATTCGCCGGGGCCGATGGCGCCCGCGAAGGGGTGGCCCGCGGGCGCGGCGCCGATCATGCGCAGCGTGGCACCCGCCTGCGCATCGGCCGCGCGCACGGCATAGCCATCCATGGCGGAGACGGCGGCGGGCGGCTGCGTCAGCCGTGCGGCGACATCGCGGGCCAGGACGCGACCGGCGGCTTCGGCCAGCGGCACCGTCTCGGCCCCCGAGGGTGCGAGGGCGGCGAGGATGCGCGCGCGCGCCTCAGCAACGGGCTGCATCAGCTGCCCTCGAAGCGGCCCGACTTGCCGCCGTCCTTCAGCACCAGGCGCACATCCTCGATGCGCATGCCGCGATCGATCGCCTTGCACATGTCGTAGATGGTGAGTGCTGCGATGCTGACCGCCGTCAGCGCCTCCATCTCCACGCCCGTCTGGCCGGTGACCTTGACCAAGGCCTCGATCTCCACCGCATCGGGGGGGGCTGCCGTCAGCTCCAGCGTCACCTTGGTCAGCAGCAGCGGGTGGCAGAGCGGGATCAGCTCATGCGTGCGCTTGGCGGCCATGATGCCGGCGATGCGCGCGATGCCCAGCACATCGCCCTTGCCCATGCCGCCCTGTTGGATGCGCGCGAGCGTCTCGCGCGCCATCACCACGCGGCCGCGCGCAACAGCGGTGCGCGATGTCGCGGGTTTGTCCGACACATCCACCATCACGGCGCGGCCGGCCGCGTCGAAATGCGTGAGCTCGCTCATGCGCCGAGGAAGCTGCGGGTCGCGGCCTCGACATCGCGCTCGCGCAGCAAATGCTCGCCCACCAGCAGGCAGCGCGCGCCGGCGGCGGCCATGCGCTTGACGTCATCGGCGGTGCGAAGGCCGGATTCGGCCACCGGCAGCTTGTCGGCGGGCACCAGCGGCGCCAGGCGTTCGGTCGTGGCGATGTCAGTCTTCAGCGTGCGCAGGTCACGGTTGTTGATGCCGACCAGGCGGGATTCCAGGCCGAGTGCGCGTTCCAATTCGCGCTCGTCATGGGCTTCCAGCAGCACGCCCATGTCCAGGCCGCGCGCCAGTTCTTCCAGTTCATGCGCCTGCGCGTCGGTCAGGGCGGCCATGATCAGCAGGATGCAGTCCGCACCCATCGCGCGCGCCTCGAAGACCTGCCAGGGGTCGATCATGAAATCCTTGCGCAGCACCGGCAGGTTGCAGGCGGCGCGGGCGGCGATCAGGTCATCGGGGGTGGTGCCGAACCAGGGCTCGTCGGTCAGGACGGAGAGGCAGCTCGCGCCGCCGGCCTCATAGGCGCGGGCGAGTGCGGCGGGGTCGAAGGGGTCACGAATATCGCCGCCGGAGGGGGATTTGCGCTTGATCTCGGCGATCAGGCCGGTGCGGCCCTCGGCCACGGCATCGCAGAGCCGGCCCACGAAAGGCCGGGGCGCGGGCGCGTTGCGGGCCGCGCGTTCCATCTCGGCCAGCGGGCGCTGGCCGCTGCGTCGGTCGACTTCCGCGCGCTTGGTGACGAGGATGCGCGCGAGAACATCGGGGATGTCGGTCTGGGTCACGAGTGGGGGGCGTTCATGCTCTGTTGGTGGCTTGCCTCAGGCGCTGCAATACCCTGTGGGCGGCGCCGGTATCAATGGCCCCGGCGGCCAGTGTCGCGCCCGCACGCAGATCGGGCGCGCGGCCGGCCACCACAAGGGCGGCCGCGGCGTTCAGCAGCACGATGTCGCGATAGGCGCCGGGGCTGCCTTCCAGCATCGCCTCCAGCGCCAGCGCGTTTTCGGCGGGCTCCCCGCCGCGCACGGCTTCCTGCGGTGCACGGGAGAGGCCCGCATCCTCGGGCGCGATCTCGAATTCGCGGATGTTGCCGGCGTTCAGTTCGACCACATGGGTGGGGCCGGAGAGCGCGATTTCATCCATGCCCTGGCCATGCACCACCCATGTGCGTTCGCAGCCGAGCCTGCCCAGCGCCTCGGCCATCGGGCGCAGCCATTCGCGGGCGAAGGCGCCGGTCAGCTGGCGGGTGACGCGGGCGGGGTTCGCCAGCGGGCCGAGCAGGTTGAAGATGGTGCGCGTGCCGAGTTCGACGCGCGCGCCGCCGGCGTGGCGCAAGGCTGCGTGGTGGCGCGGTGCCATCAGGAAGACCATGCCGGCTTCGTCCAGGATGGCGGGCAGGCGGTCGATCGGGGCTTCGATGTTGATGCCCA
>JAIXVH010000261.1 GCA_027483125.1 Acetobacteraceae bacterium
CCTGCAGCGCGAGGTTGATCCGCCGCGTGGTCTTCTGTGCGAGGGCGGGGGCCGCGAGGGCAGCGTTGATGTCCATCAGGCCGCGAGCCAGCCGCCATCGATGGACAGGGCCGAGCCGTTCACCCCGCCCGAGCCGGGGCCGACGAGCCACAGCGCCATGCGCGCCACCTCATCCACCTCGATCCAGCGCTTGGAGGGCTGCTTGGCGAGCAAATGGTCCTTCAGCGCCACCTCATCGCTGACGCCGAATTTCTCGGCGAGCGGATGGACCTGCGCCTCGGCCAGCGGCGTGCGGACGAAGCCCGGGCAGATGGCGTTGCAGGTCACATTCGCCTGCGCGATTTCCAGCGCCACGGACTTGGTCAGCCCCACCACGCCATGCTTTGCCGCGACATAAGCGGTCTTGTAGGGGCTCGCCACCAGGCCGTGCGCGCTCGCCACATTGATGATGCGGCCGTAATCGCGCGCGAGCATTCCGGGCAGCGCCGCCGCGATCGCGTGGAAATTGCTGCTCATGTTGATGGCGATGATCGCATCCCACTTCTCGGCCGGAAAATCCTGCACGGGCGAGACGAACTGGATGCCGGCATTGTTGACCAGGATGTCGAGCTTGCCGAAGGCTGCTTCGGCGGCACGCACCATGTCCCGGATTTCGGCGGGCTTGGACATGTCGGCGGGATGATAGGGGGCACCGCCGGTGCTGGCCTGGGCGGCGGCGATGTCTTCGGGCTTGCCGAAGCCGTTCAGCATGACGCGCGCGCCTGCGGCCACGAAGGCCTGCGCAATGGCCAGCCCGATGCCGGAGGTGGAGCCGGTGATGAGCGCGGCCTGGCCGTCAAGAACTTGTCGCATGGCTGTGTCACCTTCCTGTGACAGCATGGATAGGCGGGATGCTGCGCTGCATCAACCGTTCTTGCGCCTGAACAATCGGCCATCAATCAGCGCCAGCCCGGCGGCGATCCCGGCCATGCCGAGCAGGTGCCGCGGCGCCAGGGACTCATCCAGGAACACCGCGGCCATCGCGAAGGAGGAGACCGGGATCAGCAGCGTCACCAGCAGCAGGTTCACCGGCCCCGCCAGCGCCAGCAGCTGGAAATAGATGGCATAGGCGATGGCGGTGGAGATCAGCGCCAGGCCCAGCAATGCGACGATCGTGGTCGGCCCCGGCATGGCGGGCGCCTCGAACCACAGCGCCAGCGGCAGCAGCAGCAGCGTGGCGGCGCTGGTCTGCCCGGCGGCCGCATGAATGGGCTGCACCCCCAGCGCGCTGAAGCGCCGGCCCCATTGCCCGGCCAGCGCGTAGCTGAAGGTGGCGCCGAGCATGGCCAGCGCGGCCGGCCAGGGTGTGGCCAGCGGGTCCGCGCCGACCATCACGGCGACGCCCAGCATGCCCAAGGCCACGCCTGCCAGGCTGCTGGGCGTGGCGCGCTCTGTGGCCAGGGCATGCGCCACCAGCACGCCGAACAGCGGCGTGGTCGCGTTGAAGACGGCAGCCTCCCCAGCCGGCAGCGTGCCCTGCGCCCAGATGATCAGCACGAAGGGAATGGCGTTGTTCAGCAGCCCCATGCCGGCATGGGCGCGGAGCGCGGGGCCGTCCAGGCGCGGGGCCTGGCGCTGCCAGGCGATGAACAGCCACAGCGCCAGGGCTGCCAGCGCCACGCGGGACAGCGCGATGGACAGCGGCGGCCATTCGCGCACCGCGAGGCCCACGAACAGGAAACTGCCGCCCCACAGCACCGACAACAGGATCAACAGGCCCCAGGCGCGGCCGGACATCTGGCTCATCGGCGGGTTGTGGCGCGGCGCGCGGGGGGGCGCCATCCGGCGCTTGCGCTCATGCGATGGCGCGCGTCTCCAGCCGGTCCTCCTGCCGCAGCAGGCCGCGCGCACCGGCCAGCAGCCGCCCGCGCGCGCCTTGGTCGGCCAGCAGCATGGCGCGCAGGAACATCACCGCCACACCCGCCACGCGCGCATGCGTGCCGGTGCCGAAACGCGCATCGCCCGCGAAGCTCATGTGATCGGCACCATCCAGCCACAGCAGGGCTGCGGGCACGCCATCGGGGGTGGCGCGGAAGGGCAAAGTGCGGTCCTGCGGCGTGGTCTGGTCGAGCGGGCTGGTGTCGCGGCTGCCGGTGATGTGCAGCATGGGTGTGTCCACACCCGCCATGGCGAAGGTGGGTGCCAGCCGGCGGGTCGGCGCGGGGGAGATGGCAATGCCCAGGCGGATGCGCGGTTCGCGGAAGGACGCGCCCTGCGGCCCCAGGCGCTGGCCCAGCCAATGCTGCACTGTCCAGGCGCCGAAGCTGTGGCCGGCGGCGGCGATGGCATCCGCGCGCAAGGGCCAGATGCGCGCCGCCTGGTCGAGGGCGAAGGCGCCATCGGCAAGGCGCGCCAGCGCCACATCAGGGTCGGCCACGGCGTTGCGCAGGTTGGCGGTGTCGGCGTCGCTGCCCGGGTGTTGCAGGTGCAGCGCGATGCAGCCGGCGGCGCGCAGCGCCTCGCCCAGATAGGCCAGGCCGTCGCGCGTGCCGCCCAGGCCGTGGCTGATCAGCACGAGGGGGTGGGGCGGCGGCGCATCGGGCAGGCGGATCAGCACCGGGATGCGCCGGCTGCGCGCGGGGTCGTGCCATTCCGCGCGCATGTCGGAGGCCGCAGCCCGCCGCGCCAGCAGCGGCGTGGCCAGCAGCGCGCGGCGGGCGATCACAATTCGGGCTTTCCGTCCGGCCGCTTGTCGGGCTTGGCCATGGCGAATTCGCGGGTGATGAAGTCGCGGTCGTATTGCCGCTGCGTGATGCCGAAGCAGGAACAGGCGCGGCGGTCATCGGTGAGCCACAGGCTGAAATCATGGTGGCTGAGGGTGTGCAGATGCGCGGGCAGCCCGTCACGGATGAAGTGCAGATAGTCGCCGGCGAAACGCGGCCGCGCCAGATAGGCCTTGTTGAAGCCGACCATGACGAATTCGAAGCTCTGCGGGTGCTGCGCCATCCATTCGATGGCGCCCAGCGTGACACCCATGAATTGCGGCGCCAGGAAATCATCCAGCACCAGCAACCCGTCCGCGGTCAGCGTGTGGTCGGCCAGCATCATGTCATTGTGCAGGCCCCAGCGGCCATGGTCGCCGTCGATATGCATGAAGCGCGTGCCGCGCATGGGCAGTTGCGCGATGTCCAGCCGTTCGGAAAACATGTGCAGGCCGGCGACCTGGCCCTTGCTGTGCGGGCGTATCCGCCCGGGCGCGCCATGGGCGTGATGTGGCGCCGCGTCGATCAGGCGCAGCGTTTCGTCCGCGCGCATGTGCAGCCCCATCAGCATCGCCGCGCGGCCATAGGCGCAGCCGATTTCCAGCATGTCACCATCCATGTGCCAGGCGGCCTGCTGGCCCAGGAAACCGTCCCAGATCGCGGCCGACATGTCGGAGAACCAGCCCTGCACCTCCGCCGCGGCCGACTGCCAGGCGGCGTAGTGCGTATGATCATGCGAGGCGCCATCAGGTTCCGCGCGCCAGTCGCGCGGCTCGGCGTCACTGGGCATCGGGCGGCATGTCGTAGGTGACCCACCAGGTGCGGGTGGCGTGCTTGTCATACAGCGTGCGGGCGCGGTGATTATCGTCCGCCGTGATCCAGCGCACGAGTTCCCAGCCATGCGCGCCGGCCAGGCGGCGCAGTTCGGCCAGAAGCGCGGGTGCGGCGCCTGAACCGCGCGCATCGGGGGCGACAAAAAGGTCGTCCAGGAAACAGCCGTAGGAGGCGCGCAAGGGCCGCGCATAGGGCCGGTAATGCGCGAGGCCGAGGGCGCGGCCTGACGCATCCTCCGCGATCAGGCCTTGGCTTTCATGCGCGGGGTCGTGCAGCCAGGACCAGACCGTGTCGCGCATCGCGGGCGTCTGCGCCACGCGGTAGAATTCGGCATAGCCTGCAAACAGCACATCCCACGCGGCGCGGTGGCGCTGTTCGACCGGGATCACGCGCATCAGGGCTTCTCCATCAATCCGGCGGCCGAGAGGCCACGCAACAGGGATGCGGCGTGCAGGCCGCTTTCGATTTCGCCACGCAGCAGCATGGCACGGACTTCGGCGATCGGCAGCAACACCGGCTCGATGGTCTCGCCGGCTTCGAGCTGCTGCGCGCCGGCCAGCTCACAGCCCTCGGCCAGGATGACATGGCAGCGATTGGCGATGCGCGCGGGGTCGGGGAACATGCTGCCGGCATGGCGCAGGCGGGTGGCGCGATACCCCGTCTCCTCGGCCAGTTCCTTGGCGCCCGCAGCGACCGGGTCCTCGCCATCAATGACGCCGCCGGGCACCATCAGCACGAATTGCCGCACGGCCTGGCGCCATTCGCGGATCATCACGATACGCTGGTCGTCGGTGATGGCGATCACCGTCACCCAATCGGGTTGCAGCAATACCCAGAAGGGGTCCAGCACCGTGCCCGCCGGCGTGCGCACACGCTCGGCGGCAAGGTGGAGCCATGGGTCCTGCAACACCGTCCGCGAGGACAACGTTTCCCACCCACCAACAGGCGGCGGGGCGAAGCGGTCCTTCATGCGGGTGCTCCCGTCGGTTCTTGGGGAGGGCAAAGCCCCTCTCCAAGACCCACAGGAGCCCCCCCCGTGAGGCTCACTCCGCCGCCAATTGTTGTTGGGTGGCGGCGTATTCCTCCAGCGGCGCGCAGGTGCAGACCAGGTTGCGGTCGCCGTAGACGTTGTCCACGCGCTTGACCGGCGGCCAGTACTTGGCAGCGCGCACGAAGGGCAGCGGGAAGGCCGCCTGTTCGCGCGAATAGGCGTGGCTCCAGCTGTCGGACATGACCTCGATCGCGGTGTGCGGCGCGTTCTTCAGCACATTGTCCTGCTTGTCGGCGCGGCCTTGTTCGATGGCGCGGATTTCCTCGCGGATCTGGGCCATGGCGCTGATGAAGCGGTCGATTTCCTCCTTCGGCTCGCTCTCGGTCGGCTCGACCATCAGCGTGCCGGTGACGGGCCAGGACATGGTGGGCGCGTGGAAGCCGTAGTCTTGCAGGCGCTTGGCGATGTCCTCGACCAGCACGCCGCCGCCTTGCTGGAAGCCGCGGCAGTCGAGGATGCATTCATGCGCCACCATCCCCTCGGCGCCCGTGTAGAGCACGGGGTAGTGGCCAGCGAGGCGCGCGGCGACGTAGTTGGCGTTCAGGATCGCCACCTGCGTCGCGCGCTTCAGGCCCTCCGCGCCCATCATGCGGATATAGGCGTAGC
>JAIXVH010000484.1 GCA_027483125.1 Acetobacteraceae bacterium
GCTGACGCATATCCATCCCGAACACGCGCTCGGCCTGTCCTATGACGGCACGACGCGCAACTTCCCCAATGCCGAGGTGGTGGTCACGCAGATCGACCACCAGTTCTGGACCGACCCGGCGATGGAATCGCGCGTGCCGCAGGGCCAGCGCTTCATCGAGGCCGGCCGCCGCGCCATCCGCCCGTACACGGGCCGTATCCGCACGGTGGAGATGCGCTCGGAACTGGAAGTGCTGCCCGGCATCTTCCTGGACCCCGCCCCCGGCCACACGCCGGGCCATGTCAGCTTCCGCCTGACCAGCCAGAATGAGACCATGCTGATCTGGGGCGATATCGCGCACCAGATGACCATCCAGCTGGCCCGCCCGCGCTGGCGCGTGGGCGTGGATGTGGACAGCGCCATGGGCGTGGAGAGCCGCGTGCGCACGCTGAACATGCTGGCCGATACCGGCATCCTGATGGGCGGCGTGCATGTGCCCTGGCCCGGCTTCGGCCGCATCATCCGCGATGGCGAGGGCTTCCTCTACGTGCCGCGCCCGCAGCAGTTTTCGTAACCGGGACGCGATCGCTCCCGGCTGGGAACAGCCGGGAGCGTGAACAGGCTGCGCATCACCGACCGCGGATCATGTCCGCGGCCTTCTCACCGATCATCATCGTGGTCGCCATGGTGTTGGCCGAGGTCATGCTCGGCATGATCGAGGCATCGACCACGCGCAGCCCCTCCAGACCATGCACGTGCAGGCGGTGATCGACCACCGCCATCGGGTCGGTGGCCGGGCCCATGCGGCAGGTGCCGATCAGGTGGTAGGTGGTGGTGCCATTGGCGCGCGCGAAATCCAGCAGCTCATCATCGGTCTGCACATCGGCGCCGGGGATGGTCTCGCCTTCCAGGAAACGCGCCAGTTGCGGTTGTGCGAGCAGCCGGCGCATCAGCCGCAGGCCCGCGATATGCACGCGCCGGTCCATCTCATGGCTCAGGTAATTGGGCTGGATTTCCGGGTTTTCCCAGGCATTGGTGCTGCGCGCGCGCACGAAGCCCGTGCTCTCCGGCCGGTGTTGCCAGGCGCCGGCTGACACACCGGGGTAGTCGTCCAGCACATAGGTCTTGCCGGGCTTGTAGCTGCCCGGCGTGAAGACGCATTGCAGGTCGGGCTCATCGAGCCCCTCGAAGCTTTTCCAGAAGACGAAGACATGGCTGGGCGCGGTGGCCAGGATGGTCGGCCGCTTCAGCGCCCAATTGGCCAGTTCGCGCATCAGGCGCCAACCGCGCGACAACTCGTTCAGCGTGATGGTGCCAGGCCGCGCCCGCATCACGAAGCGCGAGGCATAATGGTCACGCAGATTCTCGCCCACGCCCGGCAGCACATGCACCGGCGCCACCCCCAGCTTGTCCAGCAGGCCCGCCGGCCCGATGCCCGAGATCTGCAGCAGCCGCGCCGAATTGGCGGTGCCGGCGGAGACGATCACCTCCCGCCGGGCGCGCACCTCGACAGGCGGCGCATCGGGGGCGGCGCGATATTCCACGCCCACGCAACGCCGGCCCTCGAAGATCAGGCGCGTGGCGCGCGCATTGGGGCGTACCGAGAGATTGTCGCGGCCCATCGCCGGCCGCAGCCGCGCGCGCGCCACACCCATGCGCCGATTGCCCTGGATGATGCGCTGGAAATAGCCCACGCCCGCCTGGTCACCGCTGTTGTAGTCACGCGCGCGCGGAATGCCCGCGGCCACGCAACCCTCCACGAAGGCCTCCGAGATCGGGTGGAACCAGTCCATATCCGTCACCGGCATCGGCCCAGCATTGCCGCGGCTGTCATCGGCCATGCCGATGCGCTTTTCGCTGCGCTTGAAATAGGGCAGGCAATCCTCATAACCCCAGCCGCGATTGCCGCGCTGCGCCCAGGAATTCTGGTCGTTCGGCTGGCCACGATTGTAGATCATGCCGTTGATGCTGGTGGAGCCGCCGAGCACCCTGCCCTGCACGGTGGGGATGCGCCGGCCGCCGGTATTCGCGGTGGGCTCGGTGCTGAACTGCCAGGAGACATCGGGGTTCACCAAGGTCTTGATGAAGCCCGCGGGCATGTGGATCCAGGGATTGGTGTCGAGCGGGCCGGCTTCGAGCACGCAGACGTTGGTGACCGGGTCCTCCGTCAGGCGATCCGCCAGCACGCCGCCGGCGGCGCCGGAACCGATGATCACGTAGTCAAATATATCCGCCATGGCGTTCCCTTCAGTGTGCCGCTGAGGCGATCCGGGGGCGCGGGTGGCCCTCTGGAAGGGCTTTGCCCTCCCCCAGACCCCCACCCACCAAGGGCCGGGAGGCCCTTGGAACCCGGGTGTTTTGGCAGGGTTTGGGGAGGGGGCAGCGAGCGACCATATGCAAGGTCGCTCCCTTGAAGCCCCCTCCCCAAACCCTGCCATGACTCTCGCCGGGTCCAGGGGTCGCTGACCTCTGGTGGAGGGAGGTTTGGCGGGGGGCAAAGCCCCTCTCCAACACCACCTCCGGCTCCCGACCGCCTCAGCAGCCAATGACCGGAATCCTGGCAGGAAACATCCGGCGCGGCTACCTGCGCCGCTTCGCCCATTGCGCCATGCGATCGGCGATTGCGGCCTCCGCGCCGCGATCGGTGGGTTCGTAGAAGCGCGCTCGCGGCATGCCTTCGGGGAAATAGTTCTGGCCGCTGAAGGCGTCCTCGGCATCGTGGTCGTATTCATAGCCGGCGCCGTAGCCCAGGCCTTTCATCAGCTGGGTCGGCGCATTGAGGATGTGCTTGGGCGGCATCAGCGAGCCGGTTTCGCGCGCCGCCGCCATGGCGCGCTTATAGGCGGTGTAGACGGCGTTGGATTTCGGCGCGGTGGCCAAATGCAGCACGAGTTGCGCCAGCGCCAATTCGCCCTCGGGCGAGCCCAGGCGCTCGTAGGTTTCCCAAGCCGCGACGGCCAAGGGCAGCGCGCGCGGGTCAGCCGCCCCTACATCCTCGGCGGCGAAGCGCGTGAGCCTGCGGGCGATGTAGCGCGGGTCCTCGCCGCCGGTCAGCATGCGGGCGAACCAGTACAGTGCCGCATCGGGGTCGGAGCCGCGCATGGATTTGTGCAGCGCGGAGATGAGGTTGAAATGCTCCTCGCGGTCCTTGTCGTAGAGCGCGGCGCGGCGGGCCAGCAGCGCCTGCAGGGCGGCGACATCCAGCGGCTCGCCGCCCGGCGGCAGCGCCATCAACTGCTCGGCCAGGTTCAGCAGATAGCGGCCATCGCCATCGGCCATGGCGGCCAGCGCCTCGCGTGCTTCCGCGGTCAATGGCAGCGGGCGCGATTCCAGGGCTTCGGCACGCGCCAGTAGGGCTTCCATCGCGGCCGCATCCAGCCGCTCCAGCACCAGCACCTGGCAGCGTGAGAGCAGCGCGCCATTCAACGCGAAGGACGGGTTTTCGGTGGTGGCACCGACCAGCGTGATGGTGCCGTCCTCCACGAAGGGCAGAAATCCATCCTGTTGCGCGCGATTGAAGCGATGCACTTCGTCCACGAAGAGCAGCGTACGGCCACGCCTGCGCTGCGCTTCGTCGAACGCCTTCTTCAAGTCGGCCACGCCGGAAAACACCGCCGAGATCGCATGGAAATGCATCCCCGCGGCATCGGCCAAAAGCCTTGCGATGGTGGTCTTTCCGACGCCCGGCGGCCCCCAGAGAATCAAGGACGGCAGTGACCCGCGCGCCAGCATGGCGCGCAGCGCCCCGCCCTGCCCCAGCAGCGCGGCCTGGCCCACCACCTCATCGATA
>JAIXVH010000354.1 GCA_027483125.1 Acetobacteraceae bacterium
GCCTCCTTGTCGCGTCCTGTCGGGGGGCGAGATCAGCCTTCAGGGGCCACCGGCCCTGCCTGCGGGATCTGGGGCGCCAAGATGGACAGGACCGCCTCCACGAGTGCGCAACGGAATCCAGAGTGGGCGCGGAGGAGGGCATCTGCCGGGAAGGCCGGATCGCCGAGCCGGATCGACTGCGGCGCCAACGTCCCAGCAGCATGGTAGGCGAGCCCTACCGGATAGAAGTCATGGGCGGACGCTGGGTCGAGACGATCCGTGACTAGGTTGTCCACATCGTGCACCTCGGCCAGTCGGAGCCCCAGTTTGTCCAGAGCGCCTGCCGTCGCGGCAATGCGATCGAGGGCGTGATCGCGGCCTCGCTCAAGCATTGCACCTACCAGCTGTTCGAGCGCTTCCACGCCGTGCCCGCGGTGTTCGATCCGCTGGTGGTGGATGCGGTGCAGCGCGCGGCGGCCTCGCAGGGCCTGTCGCATATGCGCATCCCCTCCGGCGCCTTCCACGACAGCCAGTTCATGATCCCGCTCTGCCCATCGGGCATGATCTTCATCCCCTGCCGCAATGGCGTGTCGCACAACCCGGCCGAATACGCCTCGCCCGAGCATTGCGCGGCCGGCGCGCGGGTGCTGGCGCAGGTGCTGGCGGAGCTGGCGAACCAATGAGCGAACTTCTCTCCCTGCCCAAGGACCGCATCAAGATCCTGCTGCTGGAAGGTGTGAACGACACCGCCGTGCAGTTCATGGGCGATAATGGCTACGCGCAGATCACGCGCCTGCCGAAAGCGCTGGATGGCGAGGCGCTGAAGGAAGCGCTGCGCGGCGTGCATCTGCTGGGCATCCGCAGCCGCACGCAACTCACGGCCGACGTGCTGGACGCCGCCGACCGCCTGGTCGCGGTGGGCTGCTTCTGCATCGGCACCAACCAGGTGGACCTGGCCGCCGCGCGCGAACGCGGCATCGTGGTGTTCAACGCGCCGTTCTCCAACACGCGCTCCGTCGCCGAATTGGTGATGGGCGAGATCATCGTGCTGCTGCGCGGCGTGCTGCCCAAATCCAACGCCGCGCATGCTGGCGTGTGGCAGAAGACCGCCGATGGTTTTCACGAGGTGCGCGGCCGCACGCTGGGCATCGTGGGCTATGGCAATATCGGCAGCCAGCTCTCGGTGCTGGCGGAAGCCTTCGGCATGCGCGTGCTGTATTTCGACGTGGCCGCCAAGCTGCCGCATGGCAATGCCAGCCGCTGCGCCACGCTGGATGAATTGCTCAACTGGTCCGACATCGTGACCATGCACGTGCCCGAAACACCGGCCACCATGGGCATGATGGGGGCCGCCGAATTCGCCAAGATGCGGGCCGGTGCGATCTTCATCAACAATGCCCGCGGCACGGTGGTGGATCTCGACGCACTCGCCGCCGCCCTGCGCTCTGGCCATCTGGCGGGTGCCGCGGTGGATGTCTTCCCGGAAGAACCGGCGCGCAATGGCGATGCCTTTGCCACGCCGTTGGCCGGCATCGAGAACGTCATCCTGACGCCGCATATCGGCGGCAGCACCGAGGAAGCCCAGGCGCGGATTGGTGAGGAAGTGGCCGCCAAGCTGGTCGACTACTCCGACACCGGCAGCACCGTGGGCGCGGTGAATTTCCCCGGCGTGCAACTGCCGCCGCAGCCCACCGGCGTGCGCTTCATGCATGTGCACCGCAATGTCCCGGGCATCCTCACCGGCATCAACACCATCTTCGCCAAGCGCGGCGTGAACATCGCCGGCCAGTATCTGCAGACCGAGGGCGATATCGGCTATGTGGTGGTCGATGGCGGCGCCTCGCGCGACAGCCAGGCGATTCTGGAAGAGATGCGCGCGCTGCCCGGCACCATCCGCGCCAGGCTGCTCTACGAGCGCTGATCGCCCAGCCGGCGGGCAATCCTTGTCTGCCGGGGGGCTCGATGCCGCGCGATGCTCTTGCAGGCCGGCGGCCTTTCGGCCACGTCTTGGGGCGGGAGACATTCCGAGGAGAGATTGCATGACCAGCCCCATCGCGCGCCGCGCGCTTCTGGCCGCCCCCGCCGCCTTGGCACTGCCGGCCAACCATGCGCGCGCCCAAGCCACCCGCGAATTCCGCCTCGGCCTCATCACGCCGCCGGCGCATACCTGGAACCAGAACCTGACGGCCTGGGGCGCCCGGCTGCGCGATGCCTCGGGCGGGCGCTTCACGGTCACACTCTTCCCCTCGGGGCAGTTGGGCAATGAGGCGACGATGCTGCAGCAATTGCAGACCGGCGCGCTCGACATGAGCCTGATGACCACCTCCGAGATTTCCAACCGCGTCGACCCGATCGGCGCGCTGCACGCGCCCTTCATCGTGCCCGACATCCAGGCCGCGGTGCGCATGCTGCGCCACCCCATCGCGCTCGGGCTGCTCAACGGCCTGCCGCAGGCGGTGGGCTGCGTGGGCTTCCGCTACGGCATGGTCGGCATGCGCCAGATTCTGACGCGCGACGTGACCAACACGCTCGCCGATCTGCGCGGCAAGAAGATCCGCATCACGCCCGCCGCCCCCACGCGGGACTTCTTCAACATCATCGGTGCCGCCCCCACGCCGCTGGCGCTGCCGCAGATCTTCGAGGCGCTGTCCAACGGGCAGATCGACGGTGTGGACCTGGATTTCGAGAGCACCATCAACAACCGCTTCCAGGAGATCTGCCGCACCATGCTGCTGACCAACCACTTCGCCTTCCCGGCGATCGGGTTGATGTCGGCCCGCGTCTTCGCCACCCTCTCACCCGCCGATCGCGACCTGATCCGCGGCACCATGACAGAGGCGCTGGACGCGCTGTGCGACAGCATGCCCGAGCGTGAGGAACGTCAGCTCGCGCAGCTGCGCACCTCCAACATGCAGATCCGCCCGGCCGGCCCCGAATTCTTCGGCGATGCGGTGGCGCAGTTCGACCGCCAATGGGGCCCGCGCGCGCCGGCGCTGGCCCAGCTGCGCGCGGCCTTCCCGCGGGGCTGAGGCATGCGCAGGCTGAGCCTGGGGGTCGCGCAGCTGGAACGCGCGGCGCTGATCCTCTGCATGGCCCTCGTGCTCGGCCTGGTGCTGCTGAACGTGGTCACGCGCAGCATCAACTATTCGCTGTTCTGGGTGGATGAGGCCGCGGTCTTCGCCATGGTTTGGGCCTGCTTCATCGGCGCATCATTGCTGGTACGGCTGCGGCTGGATTTCGCGGTGACCGTGCTGACTGACCCGCTGCCCGATGCCGCGCGCCATGCAGCGCGCGTGGCGGTGGATGCGCTGGTGCTGGTCTTCGGCCTGCTGATGGTGGTGCTGTGCTGGTGGTGGTTCGACCTGCCGACGCTGCATGCCAACAACTGGCAATTGCAGCCCTTCTTCGAGGCCACCTTCAACGGCATCTACATGGACCGGCCCACCACCGTGCCCTTCCCGAAGTGGTGGTTCTTCCTGGTGCTGCCCTGGTTCGCCATCACCAGCACCATCCACGCCACCGCGAACCTGATGGAGGACATCGCCGCCATGCTGGGGCGGCAGGCCTTCGTCGAACGCACGGAAGCCGAGATTTGATCACCACCATCGCCTTCGTGGTGCTGCTGTTCATCGGCGCGCCGATCGGCATCGTGCTGGCGCTGTCGGCGGCGGCCTATATCTTCGCGTCGAACAACCAGGTGCTGCTGGGGTCCTACCCGATCCAGCTCTTCGGCGGCGTGGAGAATTACGGGCTGCTGGCCATCCCGCTGTTCCTGATCCTGGGCGAGATCATGAACGGTGGGGGCATCACCACGCGGCTGATCGGGTTGGCACGCGCCTTCGTGGGCACGGTGCGCGGGGGGCTGGCGTACATCAACATCCTGGCCAATGCGCTGATGGCCAGCATCCTGGGCTCTGCGGCGGCGCAGATCGCCATCATGTCCCGCGTGATCGTGCCGCAGATGGACAAGGAGGGGTATGACCGGCGCTTCTCGGTGGCGACCACCGCATCGGCGGGGCTGCTGGCACCGATCATCCCGCCATCGATGATGTTCGTGGTCTATGCGGTGCTGGCGCGGGTGGCGACCGGGGACATGTTCATCGCCGGTATCATCCCGGGGCTGATGCTGACGGCGGGCTTCATCCTGGTGGTGTTCTGCATCGGGCTGGTGCGACCCTTCCCGACGCCGCAGCCGCTCTCCTGGCGGCAACGCGGCGTGTTGCTGCGCGACGGCGCGCTGA